>NZ_JAUPTE010000140.1:0-6144 GCF_036701705.1 Microcoleus sp. w1-18aA5
TGCAGTTCACGCTTCTGTTGACGCTCTACCTATTATCCTCTCTGGATAGCACTTTTACAAAACCGGGATGCTCCCAATTCTTGTCGCTTTGGGCAATGCTCAAAGGTTTAGTATCGAGTTACTTTTAGGGTTAGTTTTTTTTGATATTTGGGACGGTTAGCGTGTATTTGATTAAGGCTTATTCGGCTCGCTAGATATTGGGTAAAAGTCTTAGAACTACCTAAAAACATTTTTTTTGGTAGGTATTTTTTACAAAACTTAATAATATCTAACCTCTCAAAAATAAAGAAATTTTATTGGCAATTAGGAATAAATTTCTCAAATTTTTATGAGGAGTTTGGTCCTCACTACCAATATTTTTGATGGCGGGTAATTGACTGGACATTCTAGGAATCACAGGTGAGAGGTTTGTGCTACGGTAAACGCCTCTCAACTAACCCATCAGATATGTTTGCTGATTGTTCATCGGCAATACTCGCAACTGTCGATTTTTCAAATCTGGTTCTAAGCCTAGTTCTTCCATGGGAATCACGCCCAACAAAACAGCAGAAATGCCTTCGGGCAATTCTAAACAATCAAATCTGCCTTCTCTCCCCTCTACAATAATTTGAGCGTCGGCAAAAATTCGACCCTTTTTTATGCCGGCTGATGTTTCTACATCTCTTTCTCCTACTTGTATTAAGCCTAACTGGCTAATAATGCGAGCTGGCAAGGAAAGCAGAGTTGCTCCGGTATCGACAACAACGTTATCGAGGATAACAGAGCGGACTTCCTCAGCAGCAATAAATCCTCGTTCAGCCATAACTCGATCGATGCGATTCGTGACGGTGATTGTAGTGATTACTTGACCCATTTGTTTTTCTTGCAGATTGGGGAGTACCAGGGCCATAGTATGTTACCTGTTTGAGTGTAATTAGTGGAGATTTATATTGTAATATTATCTAGAATCATGCTTGGTTGGTTAAAATCGTTTTATTGACCAGCCACAGTTAGAATTTGCCTCAACGCATGACACCAGAACCAAACTCTTCTCAACCCAATCGCCCTGAATCTAACGTGACTGTAGAAAGTCAGAACGGTGCGAACCCTAATGTGCCACCAGAATCAGGGATAATCGTCGCTACTGCTGAACCGGAAAAACCGCAGCAGCCGCCTCCAACCCGCAAGGTGTTATTGCAGCCACACCAGGAACAAACGACTCCTGAGAAATCGGGGTCAGTGCTGACGCTGGGGTTGATCGCAGCGATGATTTTTGGGCTGGCCAATGACAATATTTGGCTGGGCTTAATTGGCGCCGTGGGTGCGATCGGCATATCGCTGCGGCTGATGTGGCCGAGTTGGGGCAAAATCTGGGCGCAGGTAATTCCGCCGACTTGGCGCACGCTGATCGTCGCCTGCTTCGGGCTTTTAGCTGGGATTGTTGGTTTGCTGATGCTCAGCGGTACTAATACTGAACCGGGAAGCCGCAACATCCAAATCAACTGGGAGGCAATCGGGGCTCTCGGCGAGTTGATCGGCGCTTTAGGCCAAATTTTGATCGCAATTTTAGGCGTTTACGTGGCTTGGCGGCAGTATGTGATATCCAAAGATTTGACTATTCAGCAAAATCGAATTACGCAGCAGCAAACGATCGATGCTTATTTTCAAGGGGTTTCGGACTTAGCCCTTGACGAACAAGGGTTTTTGGAAGATTGGCCGCAGGAAAGGGCGATCGCAGAAGGCCGTACCGCTGCGATTATGAGCAGTGTAGATGCTGAAGGTAAAGCTAAAATTCTGCGGTTTTTGTCGCAGTCGAGATTGGTTACTCCGCTGAAGCGCGATCGGCTTTTAGGCCGTCCCATCCTTGACGGTGACGGCGGCTACGCTGAAGATAGGGATCACGGTATCCGCGTTATCGATCTCAATGTCATGTTAGCGGGTGCTGACCTGGCTGGCACTGATTTGCGGTGGACGGATTTGAGCGAAGCCAACCTCGTCCGCGCCAATCTCAGCAAGTGCGATTTAGTGAAAGCCAATCTCTCGCGCGCTGTCTTGTATGACGCCAATCTCGCTCGCGCCGACATGAGAGCCGCCGCATTATTCTACGGCTCGGCAGAAACTGCATCCCCCCGCAGCCGTACCGAATTTCCCAACTATCAAACGGGCGAACATACCGGCGCTGTGGTTGAACGCGCTGATTTCACCGCTGTCAAGCGGCTGTCGGATGAGCAGCGCTATTACTGCTGCGCTTGGTGTGGCTCGAAGTCGAGAGAGACTATTCCCGGCGGCTGCGAAGGGATTCCCAATAAACTCGGACGTTAAGCCGGGACGGGTTAATTTTTGTAATTGCTATGTGGTTTCTGAGCCGATCGATAATGGCGATCGGGATGCAGGTAATTGCTCCTTTAGTTTGCAAGAAACTACCCCTGTATGGGAGTCGGCCACCTCTAGATTTTGTAAGTGGCTGACTCCTCAAAAGTGGCTGGGCACTGTTTTCGCATTGGGACGGTAAATGGTACCTCGAAATAGCTAATTTAGGCTACAGCTATGCAGATGATGGACACCAGCATTCTGTCGCTTTTTATCCGCTGTTTACTTTGCTCATGCGCGACTTTACGACTCTGGGAATGCAAGTGGGATTAGCACGGCTCATTAATTGTGGGGCATTTTTGATTGCATTATTTCTGGTTGCAAGCTGTTAGTAAAGTTGCGATGATTTAGGGCTGTGGCTATTTCGGGAATTTGCGAAAAAGGCTAAGCATTACAGTCAGCTATTTCGGTTTTTGCTCTTTAGCGCTACTGAGCAATTCCGGTGCTCTGCAATCGGTTCATCGCTACGTTTACGGCATTGTGTAGCTTTCAATGGCACTCGGTTTAGTGTTGAGTAATCAGCCTTGTTTTTGATATGCTGTTATGACATTATTTGCTACATTCCTGCTGTATATGGCTGTTAAATTTACTGCGTGTAGGTAGCTTAAGATAGTTTTCCATTTTTGCACAAACTTAATTTACTCTATTTCCCAAGCTGCTTGAAAAAAGTCTCTTTCGCATAGCATAGCGTAGCGATAGGTTGCTTCTACTTCTGGCCCAGCATCTGCGTAGCGATCGACCAAACCTTCCAGGCGTTTTGCTAAAATCTCAAAATCCGGGCTGCTATAGGTGGAAATCCAGTCGCTAAAGGCGTGTTCCGGTATATTACCTGTAGCTAGCTGCTGTCCCAAAAAAGCATACAACCGCAAGCAAGGAGTCATGGCGGCTACTGTTAAACCTACACCACTCCCCCAGGCTGTCGCTAATAAAAAATCTGTGTAGCGGCGGGTAGCGATTCCCGGTTTTGCCTCTTGTAAGTTTACCCCCCATTTGGCTGCATATCCTTGATGCAAACGAAGTTCTTCTAAAACGCCACTACCGAGATTGTGGAGAATTTCAAACCCCCCCCAGTCGGGTGCTTTTGCCGCAGCGATACTATAAGCGCGAGCGAAGGCTCCCAGAAAAAATGCGTCTTGTGCAACGTAATATGCAAAACTATTTTGGGGGAGGCTGCCGTGAGCAATGCCTTTGACAAAGGGATGTTGCAGACAAGCTTCGCTTAAGTCTTGATTTGCTTGCCAAAGATAATTGGAATTTGTCATGCAATTTTGAATCGATGGGTTATGATTGTAATTTTTATAGTCTGACTAAACATCTATGATAACAGATGTTTTCGCTGGGCGTGTGTCAGTCTTATGGTATCTTTTATTTTTCGTATTTAAGAAAATAGATAAGTGTTGGTACGCGACTATTTGGTGGGCTGCTGTTGTCTGGCTCAAAGAGCGAAATTACCTGCCGAACCTCTCTGGTGAAGCAGACAGGGTGTTTTTGGAAAAAGAAACTTTTGATTTAACGGTTGAAAAGCCGATTTTGAAACAGAAACTGCAATGAACGATACACCTAAGTATTCCTTGGTAATTCCTATCTATAACGAAGAAGAAAATCTCGCTGAATTGTATCGGCGAATTAGTGCGGTGATGGATCGAATGGACGGCCCAGTAGAATTAATTTTAATCAATGATGGCAGTCGCGATCGCTCTCTCGAACTTTTGCGAGAATTGCACGAAAAAGACTCACGAATTTGTTACCTCAGTTTTGCTCGCAATTTCGGCCATCAAATAGCTGTAACTGCTGGTTTGAACTTTTCTAGAGGTCAAGTTGTAGTCATCATGGACGGCGATTTGCAAGACCCGCCAGAGCTAATTATAGATATGGTAGAACAGTGGCGGCAGGGCTATCAAGTTGTTTACGCTCAACGCACTCAACGGCGTCAAGAAGGTTGGTTTAAGCGGTTGCCGGCTTATATGTATTATCGCATTTTGCGGAATCTTGCTGATGTTGATATTCCCATAGATACCGGAGATTTTTGTTTGATGGATAGGTGCGTAGTGGATGTACTCAACGCCATGCCAGAACGCAATCGTTACATTCGGGGATTGCGCGCTTGGATTGGTTTTAAACAAACAGCGGTTAAGTTTGAACGTGATCCGCGTTTTGCTGGCGAAGTTAAGTATACCTTCAGTAAATCTTTTGCTTTGGCGATGAACGGTTTAGTGTCTTTTTCAAAAGTTCCTCTGCAACTGTCGATTTATTTGGGTTTATTTTCGGCTTTCGTGTCTGTTTTGATGGCTTTCTTGGTTTTGTATTGGCGTCTTTTCTCTGCGGGTTCGGCATTAACTGGTTTGACAATTGTGATTATGGCGGTTTTCTTTTTGGGTGCGGTGCAGTTGGTGAGTATTGGAATTTTGGGCCAGTATATAGGGCGGATTTATGAGGAGGTGAAAGGTCGCCCGCTTTATACGCTGGCAGAAGTGGCTGGTTTCGATCCATTTCGTCAAAAAAATGGTAAATAAGCAGGACATTTTTACTATCTTGATGGCTTAAAGATAGCGGTTGTATGGTACGTCTGCTTAATCACCTGAACCCTGAACCACATTCAAAATGCGGGTAGTTGATTCATTATTTGCTACTTAATTTCAGCCAGCGGATATAAACTCCTCATGCCATTGTTGAGCGACTTTATCCCAGCCAAATGAATCTTTAAGAGCTAATGCTTCCTGCCTTAAAGATTCTTGTTTCTCAGGATTTTTTAGCAAGTCTATCACTGCTGCAATAAAAGCATTATTAGTTTCCTCATCCCCAGCAGGCCCCTTAATTCTTATACCTGATTTCACAGTTTCATCTAAACCTGCATAAGTTGTCACCACAGGAACACAACCAGCGGCTTGTGCTTTCCAAGCACTAATACAGAAAATTTCTATCGCAGTATGACAAGGATAAACCCAGATCCCTGATTGGAATAATTCTTCCACTAACTCCTTGTGTCCAATCCTGCCATGTTCATAGACATTTTTTTGCTCGAAAAGTTGTAAAAGTTTTTGCTTTTTATCTGGTAAGTATGGAAATTTCTCAATATAAGGTGAATTAATTAAAGCATCAATTCCTTGCCAACCATAAAAAATATGTAATTCAACATCGGGCACTTCTTTGAGAACTTGATCCCATTGAGTCAGTAAATTTTCAATACCTCTTGCATAATCACTAATCGAAATTAGCCTTTTGGGATTTCTAGCAATTCCTGTTAAATTGAAATCTTCGAGATTAATCCCATTGGTTGTTAAAAAAATCTTGTCTTCAGGAATCCAGTCTGGCAGCAGAGATTTATGAAAATTTGACAACATAAAAAGTTTGTCAAAACTTGCCAGAAATTCCAATCGCGTAGACTCTTCTACAGGAGGAAATAATTGCGGGTTATCGTGCATCCAGACAGCAGTTTTTCGGGCTTTCACTTTCATACACATAGGTTGTGTCCAAACACGATGAAAGATTAAGACATTAAAGTTATCTTCGGTATTGAATTTATCAACTGACTGATAAACTACTCCCTTATATTCCCCTTCCATATCACCGCAGCGATTAAAAACAGTAACCTGGTAGCCTAATTTAACTAATTCTTGACTTAAGTAAATAATCGCTTCTTCACTTCCGCCAATACCTTTATTCACAGATAGAGGAGACCAATCTTCGAGATGAAAGGGAAAATTGGAATAAATTACAATGTAAGGATTCAGGTCAAAAAAACTTCGGTGACAAAAGCTGGTAAAATAAACCAATGAAAAAGCCCCCAGCAACCAG
>NZ_JAUPTE010000141.1:0-6102 GCF_036701705.1 Microcoleus sp. w1-18aA5
ATCTTACACATGCTCAGCGCTGTCAGGAGCCAAAGTCTTTTGATGTAAGGGTTTTAGGCTTTTTCAGCAAGCCCTAATTAGTCAAGATACTTTGCTCTTGGCATAAGTTTCCTTGCTTCAAAATATGAGCAACCGCGATAAAATAGCAACATGAATATATGAAAAAAAGCCAATTATTTCAATTTACTTAGTTTAGGTAAATTTGACAAGCTTCTGTAATGCTAAAACTGTATAATTTCAGCCTAAAAGCGTTTGGCTTCCAAGTTTTCACAACTGATCAAGAAATCCGACCCACATCTGCGGAATGTGGGTTCTATGCCACCGGATTTGATATGATTCGGTAATTTACTGAGTCTAGCCTTCACGCTTTTCTCCAAGTCGATACACAATCACCTTAGCTTTCGCATCTTCCTCTACAAACACTACATATTCACCATTTGCTCTCCGATAAGCGCGCAGTGCGTAGGGGATATCTACCCAGCCAGTCTCACCGGCCACCTCTGTACCGGGGGTTAACTTTGCGACAAAAGCTCCTGTGCTGGTATCGTACACATATACTTCAGCCTTTCTAGAATCAACGGCAAATACTCTATCGCCTGCCACATCCATTGCCTTAATAATTAGCATGGGGTTGGCTTTCGGATCGTAAGGAAGAGTTATGCGCCAGCGCAGTGTTTTATTCCTTGTCCAGTTGTCGTAGCGCACAATCTCTGTGCCGACTATTCCCCATTCCTCACCTGTATGCGGGCGATCGACTGTATAGCCTCCGAGATACATTACATCTGTATCGGGATAATATTTAATTCTTAAGAGCTTGTTAAAAGGCGCTGGCATTGGTATTTTTTCGGAAGAGGCAGCATTGTAGCTCGGAGTGCCATAGGTATCTAATCCCAGATAGCGATAGTGTTTAATGTAGCCAGATTCACTAGCTTGCCATACATCCCCATTACTATCAACTTCCCAACCCCAAATCGAATCATCTTCTGCACCTAAACTTTCATATTCATTACTTTGAATTGAGCCATCTCCGTTTTTGTCATGCCATAACCAGCTTCCCGTCGCTGGTTGATTGGTTGGCCAGGTAGAATGATCCCTCGCAAAAATGGCGCTGGGAACGGCAATTTCTCCATCAAAGCGGTAGATGCTAATCTGGTGGGCAAACATCCCGGTAAGATATAAGAAACGTTTTCCGTCTATTCTACGGACAAAAACTGATGCCGCTGAATGGGTTTGGTTGTGGAGTCGCGGATCGTCTGGGTAGCGAAACTTATCCAGGGTATATGCTTTATAGCTCCATTCCTGACCGTTTTCTTTGCTATAGTCCATGACGAAATGTTCGTGTTTGGTGAACACATCCACTCCGTCAGTACCTGGATCGGCATCGGCATTATCTACGAATTGTAAACCCAATAATTGCCACTGCCTTTTTCCGAGAGGAGAAAACTTTCTCAAGTCGGTTCCTGAACCGCCAAAACCATCATTGCTAACGTAGATATTCCCGGCTCGATCCGTACCCACTCCTGTTAAACCGTTGAGTTTAAGTTCTCCAACTTCTCCGCGAGTTCCAGAATAAATGCCGCCTTGAGTGCCAAAAGCCCCTATTAACTTAGGGGTTCCTGAGATATCGTAAATCAGCACTTGTTGACGAGGGCCATTTTCTGTGACTAATAGCCTACCTTGAGGATCGATCGCGAGGGCTGTAGGGTCTACAACATCGGTAATTTTCTGGGATAATAAGGTTCCTGTCTTGGAATAGTGCAGAATCTGGGGAGGATTACTAGCGTCTTTTGCTTGCAGAATCCATAGGTTACTTTGAGAATCTACAGCTATTTGTTTGGGGCGATCGACTGACCAACTGCGTAATTCTGCCATAGTTTCGGCATCGTAGACGCGGATGCGATTGGCGGCACTATCACTGACATAAAGCTCGCTACCAACGTTAGCTAATCCAGTTACTTGACCGGATGTGCTAACAATTAACATACTTTTATCGTAACCACGCCCACCTGCAAAAGGAGCAGGTTCTCCCGATAAGTTGTAGCGTCTCACACAATACCACTCTGTTTTAGAGGAGGGATAATCTTGAATTACCATCCTGTCTATTGTCCCCTGTGCCATGGCGATATAAAGGTATTTACTATTTGCCGTGACTGCTTCTCCTCCTGTTCTCCCCCATCCATGAAGATTACTAGCTTTGGCGATCGCATCTCCATCTTTATAAATTCCTGCCTCTCTACCCGCTTCATCCCAGACGCTATTGGTGTAAACAGTGCCATCGTTTGCCACGTACATGGCACTGATTTGAATTTGTACCCACTTACTGCCACCGCCAAAGGTGTTACCGATCCAAGATGTTTTGTAGGAGATATTGGGTAAAGGGTTTGAAGTTACAGACAGTGCAGTTACAGACAGTGCTGTTACAGTAGAGATGATGACTCCTGCGATCGCCTGGGCTGAGAAACTCATCCTGCGATGTTGGTGATCGTTCTCGATCGGCTTAAAATAATTCAGAGAGTTCTTCAGTTTTTGGATGAATAACCGCTGTTTTTGCCATAATTTGTTTACTAGCAACAGAAATCGATTCTTCATGATCTGACTGAGTAATATACAGCTATAATCAGGATGTCTCAGTTATTGTAACTTTAATGTATATTTGCCAACAACCAAGTGGAAAACTATACAACTAACCCTGCTGCTACAGCAGCAAACATTCTTTGCGTCGGAATCGGATGGTTTCCGAAAACACCGGGAGGTCTGGATCGATATGTATATGAGCTCACGCATCAACTAGCAGCCAGTCAAGATCAAGTTGAATTGTGTGGAGTTGGTCTACCAAAAACTCAGTCAAATTCTAGCGTAAAACTCACTAATTTAGCTGAACCAGAACATCGCCTCTGGGAACGGCTTTGGCTGATTCGCTCCAATTTTTTGCAACTAAAATCTGCAAAACCTGATGCTATTAATCTGCATTTTGCACTATATAGTTTTCCTCTTTTGCAAGTTTTACCTCCGGGCGTTCCTGTTACCTTTTCCTTTCACGGGCCTTGGGCTTTGGAAAGTAAGCAGGAGGGTTCTGGTAAACTGAGCGTTTTTTTGAAGCATTGGCTAGAAGACAGAGTTTATCATCGGTGCGATCGCTTTATTGTCCTGAGCAAAGCATTTGGTGATATTTTACATCAAGAATATCAAGTTCCTTGGAACAAAATTCACGTAATTCCCGGCGGTGTCGATCTGTCGCGATTTCAACTCAATCGATCGCGCCCGGTCGCCAGATCGCAGATGGACTGGCCCAAAAATCGCCCGATTCTATTTACAGCGCGTCGCTTAGTGCATCGAGTTGGACTCGATAAGCTGTTGATGGCGCTCGCGATGATTAAACCTCAAATTCCTGATATCTGGCTGGCGATCGCAGGAAAAGGGCCACTACAAACGGCTCTTGAGCAGCAAGCAACAGATTTGGGACTCAATGACAACGTTAAATTTCTCGGCTTTTTGCCAGATGACCAACTGCCCATAGCTTACCAAGCCGCCGACCTAAGTGTGATGCCGAGCCAATCTTTAGAAGGATTTGGATTAGCTGTGCTAGAATCCCTCGCCTGTGGTACTCCAGCGCTATGTACTCCAGTGGGTGGAATGCCAGAAATTTTAGAGCCGTTTTCACCAAATTTGATTACTGCTTCTACAGAGGCAACAGCTATAGCTGAGCGATTGGCAGAACTGCTAAGTGGAAAAGTGCCGATGCCTTCTAGAGAAGCGTGTCAGGAATACGCTGCTAAGAATTTTGATTGGCAGAACATCGCGCAAAAAGTTAGAAAAGTGCTGTTGATTCAGCCGAAAAAGGATCAATAATTACGCAATTTATTATCAAGAAACAACATGAAAATACTATTTTTAGACCAGAGCGGAAAGCCTGGTGGTGCCGAACTTTGCCTAATAGATATTGCCAAACCCTATCGAGATAGCTGTCTAGTTGGCTTATTTGTAGATGGTTCTTTTAGGCAATTACTAGAACAACAGCAAATTCCCGTTGAGGTGTTAGCGAGTACCGCGATAAAAGTTCGTAAAGAAAGCAGCTTGATACAGAGTTTAAGTAGTGTTACCGCGCTACTGCCTTTGATTGCTAAAGTTGTTCAAAAAGCTCGTCAATACGATTTGATCTACGCCAACACGCAAAAAGCTCTAGTTGTTGGTGCATTAGCTAGCTTTTTAAGTCGTCGCCCTATCGTGTATCATTTGCATGACATTTTATCTACAGACCATTTCAGCCCAACTAACTTAAAAGTAGCTGTAACTTTGGCTAATCGCTTTGCATCATTGGTTATTGCTAACTCTAAAGCAAGTCAGACTGCTTTCCTAGAAGCAGGAGGACGCTCGGACATAATCGATGTTGTCTACAATGGCTTTGAGCCTGAAGTCTATCAGAGCGATCACTCTAAAAGTAGCCAACTCAAGACACAGCTAGAACTTGATGGGCAATTTATCGTAGGTCATTTCAGCCGATTGTCACCTTGGAAAGGTCAACATATTTTAATTGAAACACTTACCTACTGTCCAAAAAATGTAACAGCTATTTTAGTTGGTGATGCGCTCTTTGGCGAGCAGGATTATGTCCAGCAATTACACAAACAAGTGGCAGAATTAGGACTTGAAGATCGAGTTAAGTTTTTAGGCTTTCGTTCAGATATTCCGCAGTTAATGGCAATTTGTGATTTAGTTGCACATACCTCAACCGCACCCGAACCTTTTGGGAGAGTTATTGTCGAGGCTATGCTGTGTGGTAGACCTATAGTTGCTGCTCAATCTGGAGGGGCTATTGAATTAATAGAACCGGGCATCAATGGCTTTTTAGTTCCTCCCGGCAAGCCAGACCAACTCGCAGAAGTTATTAATACCTGTCATAACCAACCTGAGTATACGATCGCGATCGCCCAATCGGCCTACGAGATGGCTAGACGACGTTTTCAGCAGACCAACATCGATCGCCAGATTGCAGATTTGCTAGCCAGAACTTTTACCTGACTTGTCCCAATATCTTATGAGTTATATCCAATTTCTACAAAATTCAAGTAACCTCCTCTTCGCTAGGTTCTTACGAATTTATAAGTGCGACATTTTGCCCAGTTTCACTCGCATCGCAGGATAGGTGTAGGAGACCGCAATCATCATCACTCCCAACCGCAATCAGAGTTTTTTTGAGACCAAATTAAATGCAACTGAAGCCAAATTTAAGACCAGATTAAATGCAAATGAGACCAAATTAAATGCAACCAGCCCACATCATGCAAACGAGACCCGGTTAAATGCAACCAACCAAAATTCAGCATAGCTAAAAAGTTGAGGCTCCTTAATAATTGCTTGATCCACCCTTTACAAATCAAACATCATATCGGCTCGGTCTAAATTTTCCTCAGAAACTGCTGCAAAAACGACCGTTTTTGCAACACCCGCTCCAACCAACCAGAAACTGGCTTCACCCCACCAAAAACTGTTGCAAAACTTATCTCAAAATCTGTGTCTCAAAAACGTAGACTGATAGTTAGGGTTTGCTGAAGCAGTTGCAAAAGTAAACACTGTATGAGTTGTGTTACCCTAAAAAGGTGGAAGGGTGCAAGAAAAACAGGTATAATGACTCAAAACCCGTGCATCACCACCTGCGATCGTGTACAGAAAAGCTGAGCTTGCCCCAAGCCCCCCATCCGACTTTAAACTACCCTTTGAAGGAAGGTTGTCAGGAGATAACCGTTGGGTAAAGATGGCCGAACTTATCCCGTGGGATGAATTTGAAGCAGAATATGCTGAAAATTTCCCGACCGAAATGGGCTTAAGAGCCAAATCATTTCGCATGGCATTGGGGGCATTAATCATCAAAGAAAAACTCTTAATTAGCGATAGAGAAACAGTAGAACAAATCCGTGAAAACCCGTATCTACAATACTTTATCGGTCAATCACTCTACAGCAACGAGTTCCCATTTGACCCGTCGCTATTAGTTCACTTTCGACGGGCGTATTAGTGCGAATCTAATTAGGGCTTGCTGAATAATCGATAGCCAACCAAGAGCAGGAGCGATCGATATATTCAAGCTTGGTTAAATATAAGTTG
>NZ_JAUPTE010000142.1:0-6056 GCF_036701705.1 Microcoleus sp. w1-18aA5
AGATTTTAGATTTTAGATTTTAGATTTTAGATTTTAGATTTTAGATTTTAGATTTTAGATTTTAGATTTTGGATTTTAGATTAGCCATGATTTACTGGATATGGGTTTGGAGCTTGCCTGCAGTGACATTTTTTTGTGAAAATTGTATCATAATTGGTGGCGACAACGCATTCTTTGGGAAGGAAGCAAGGAAGTCCTAGTCGTCGGATTTCAAAGTTGAGTTCAGCGACAAGGAAGCCCGCTACTTCTGAATGTTCTCCGGTTGCTTTAGGCATCTCAACAATAGCTCCATTGGGGAGTTCGTAACGGTTTACCGAATTTTCAGGATACCAGCCAATAAATTTATCGAAGGTGACTGGTTTTAATATCGCTTGAGTCATGGCGATCGCGCTTTATTTTATTTATGATATTGTTATTGTATCTGGTATAATTTACATTTTGCATCATTATCAAGAACAGGCAAGATGCCTGTTCCACGACAAGTGAATTTTATTGTGGAACAGGCCGAAAAGCCTGTTCATAAAAGGCTTGTTGAGAAGGGTGCAACATCTCAGTTATAATATATTGCTTTTATCTCAAACAACCAGCTCGATAGACCTTCCATCAATCCACAATCAATCCCAAATCAAAATCACTCCAAAATCAATCAATTCAAAATCTAAAATCCAAAATCTAAAATCTAAAATATATGAGATCAATCGACGAAATCAACGATAAAATCAGCCAGGGCAAAGCCACAGTCTGGACAATCGAAGAACTCAAAACTAGAGTTCAAGAAACCAGCATTACCCAAGCAGCCAAAGAAGTCGATGTAATTACCACCGGCACCTTCGAGCCGATGGAATCCTCCGGTGCAATCATCAATCTCGGCCATACCGACCCGCCGATAAAAATCCGCCAGTGCTGGCTAGACGGCGTTTTAGCCTACTCCGGCTTCGGGGCAGTAGACCTGTACCTGGGAGCCACCCAAGTAGCCGAAGACGGCGAAGAATCCCGCGAACGGGGCGGGGGACACGTCATCGAAGACTTAATAGCCGGCAAACCCGTGCAGTTGCGAGCCTTGGGGCAAGTAACCGACTGCTACCCCCGCGCCTCCTTTGAAACCACGATTACCCGCGATACAATCAACCAGTTTTATTTATTCAATCCCCGCAACGCATATCAAAACTTTATTGTTGGCGTCAATGGAGGCGATCGTCCGCTGTTCACCTACCTCGGCCCCCTGCAACCAAACCTCGGCAACGCCGTCTACTCGAACCTTGGAGCCATGTCCCCCCTGCTCAACGACCCCGACCTCGAAATCATCGGCATCGGCACCCGCATCTTCCTAGGAGGCGCCACAGGCTACATCACCTGGGAAGGAACCCAGCACTTCCCGCTACAAAAACGCCAGCCCAACCGCACCCCCATCGGCCCGGCGGCCACCCTCGCACTCATCGGCGACGCCAAACAGATGAACTCGAAATGGGTGCGCGGCTGCTACTTCAAAAACTACGGCCCATCCCTGATGCTGGGAGTCGGCATCCCCTTTCCAGTCTTAAACGAAACAGTCGTCGCCCACTGTGCAGTATCCGACAAAAAAATAGTAGCGCCGGTGGTAGATTTCTCTATCCCCCGGCGCGTTCGTCCGACCTTCGGTTTAGTCAGCTATGCTCAATTAAAGACTGGCCGCATCCTGATAGAGGGCAAACCTGTGCGGGCCGCCCCCCTTGCGAGTATGTTTCTCTCCCGGCAAGTAGCATTGGAATTGAAGCAGCAAATTGAAGCGGGTCAATTTACCCTCACGGCCCCAGTTGCTCCCCTACCCACCGACAGAGTATTTCTCCCCCAAGATTTGTGGGGCGCACAAGTCCGGCTCGAATAAAGGATTTTAGATTGGCGATTTAACGGTTGTAAATTAGTCTTGGACAGACTAATTTAAAATCTAAAATCTAAAATCTAAAATTGGTTCATTCCTCGATCGGCTTAGGCTTCTTAACCGGCTTAGGAAGAGGTGCTTTGGGGGCAGGCGGTGCTGCTGCTGCTGACTTGATGGTAGGACGCCCTACAGGAGTACCGTCACCGCTGGGCCTAGGAGTAAACGGACGCTTCCCTCCTCCTTTGAAGCCACCGGGTGGCTTGCTGCCGGGGGGGAATTTCCGCTTTTTAATCGGCAGGGCACCAATATTATTAGCCTGCTCAATCATCAGACTGTCCGCTTTCAATTTGACGTGGAAATCCCAAAAAAACCCGATCGCTTTTGTTGCTAAATCTCCCTTGAGTTTCAGTTTAAAAAACTTCATCTTGTCGTCATTCTTGCGGGGAGCTTGCTTGATTTTGACGATGACATACTTTTCTTGGTCTTGGGATTGATAAATCACCTCACCTCTAATCGAAAAATAGCCATCTTCAACATCAGGTTCCGAGGGAGGCAAAGATGCGGTCGATGCTTCGTCACTAGCCTCAATCTCCCCTGCTTCCTGATTTTCCTCATCAGAGGAAGGTTCGGGAGGTTTCTTGAGCGTTTCCGGCTCCCAAACCCCCATAATCTGGGCGTGCAAGTTGCCGTCTTCTTGCCTGGTGCGGGGATAGACCACCCACAGGTGTTCTTGTTCCAGCTCCAGGTGATTTTTGACTAAACTCATGACTCTACCCAGCAAAACTGCGTCGATGGCAGTTCCGTCGGCCGCTATCAGCATACCCCGGGTGAATTGCTCTTCTGATGGCGTGTAGCGACCCCGCACCAAACCAACAGCTCGGTACTGCCTGGGTTCGCTGGGGGGGGGAATGGGATGTTGGCGCATGACGGAGGGTATGTCCTCAGCGGCCTGACTTTCGTTAGCGGCAGGCTCGGCGTTTGCCGGCGGTGCGACTGCTAGGGCTGGAGTATCGCTGACAGGTGTCGAAGACGCAGCAGGCGCCTGGGGTGCAGGAGCATTGCTGGGCTGGTCTTGTGGCTTTGTTTTGTCCTTGTCGAGGGCAGAACTGTAGCGTGGTCGTTGCAGCTTATCCTTGGACGCTGGGGCGTCTGTTGGCGTTGCCGGTTGATTTGGGTCAACAGGTGCAGCCAACGCCGAAGGCACCGAACTTTCGTCTGGTGTGTCAGGAATGGAATCTGTATCTTTAGGTGGATTGACGGCCAGTTCGCTCGGCTGAGCCTTGCGAGTTGAAGTAGATTTGGACGATTTGGAAGACCGGTTGGGAGAGGGGTTCATAAAAACTCCTTGCAGCGGAGACACATCCCTTAAGGGAAATTAGGAATAAACTGAAGAAACTGCTTTAAAAACTACTAGCACCTGACAGGCGGGCTTGCGCCCGGAGGTCTGGTTGTGACCCGTCAACGCCAACTTTCAACGCTACGAGTGCCGATCGGTTCGCTGACTGCTAAAATCCTTGCGAGCAAGGACTTTGGGAGTTGCTGACCGATCGATCGCCGATCGCGCTGAGCTGGAGTTGCTGGCTAATAGCATTTAGGATATTCAGCTTGCCTATTTTACTTAATCCAATTACCTAACGGCCTGATCCGCCATATTTTCGGTAATTTTTAGCTTGACCAGACTAAATTGGACAGACACCGCAGTCCTTGGGGCTGCGGGTCTGAGTGTCCAAAATTGTTTAGCTAGCATGGAGTTGTGGGTCTGTTACCATATTAGCTGCAAGTAAAAGGCTGCTTTGTCCGTTCGGACTTTGAAGTTAAGAACTTTTATGGTTGCATGGATCGAGCTAAATGGCAGATGCCCCCCGGCAATGCCTGAATTCTTAGAAAATAGTAGATTTTAAGCTGGGATAGTTGAATTATGGAAAAAGCAAACAAGCGTCGTGGGTTGATTACTGTCGTGGTGGTGCTGTCGCTCATCGCTTTTTTGGGATTTTCCCTTGTGCCAATTTTAAACAGTATTCTCCAGGCCAGCCAAGCGCAAAGTCAGTCAACTCCAACGCCTACTCAAACGGCGCAGTCTGGGGAGAAGCAATCAGAGTTGCTGCAAGCTCAGGCTAGGGGGTACGAATTGGTTTTGCAGCGGGAACCTGACAACGTAACGGCTTTGCGGGGATTGTTGCAGGTGCGACTGGAGTTGATCGGCCAAGGAGTGGGCGACATTAAGGATGCGATCGCTCCTTTGGAAAAGTTGGCTGCGCTGAATCCTGAGACTACTGAATACGGGATTTTGCTGGCTCAGGCTAAGGAACGCACGGGCGATCGCGAAGGGGCTGCTCAGGCTTATCGGTCAATTTTAGCGTCTAAGCCTGGGGAAATTAAGGCTTTGCAGGGGTTGGTGAATTTGCTGCTGGTGCAGCAGCGGCCGGAAGCTGCGATCGGACTGCTGCAAGATACACTGAAGGCTGCTCCGGCTGCAAATTTGGCGAAACCGGAAAGTGTGGATGTAACTTCAGTGCAGTTGATTTTGGGACAGGTTTATGCTGTGCAGAAGCGCTACGAGGAGGCGATCGCAATTTACGACGAATCTGCTAAGGCTAATCCCAAAGATTTTCGCCCGACTTTAGGAAAGGCGATCGTGCTGAAGGAACAGGGCAAAACAGATGAGGCAAAAACGCTGTTTGATCGAGCTACTGAGTTAGCTCCTCCTAACTATAAAGACCAAATTAATCAGTTAGCTAGTGGCACTCCTTCGCCTTCTCCTGCGGCTACGACGACTCCCCAACCGGCTGCTTCTCCTAGTCCTGAAGGCGCGCTACCGAAACCTTAAGGAAAGTTTTAAGTAAAAGAGTTTTGAGTTGTCAGTGAAAAAGTATTAAGTTAAAAACTTAATACTTTAAACTCAAAACTACTCGCTTTATTCCTAATTACGCAGGACTTACGAAAAGAAATCCGGTTTCTAAGATAAATCTTGGTTGAACGACGACTGATACAGGTCGAAACCTGGTTTATAAGTCCTCGCGCCCAGCATCCTGTTACCGATTACCAATTACTAATTACTAATTACCAATTAGGTAAGACCTCGGAGGGAATTATGACCCAAAGCGTTGACCGCGTTGTTCTACCTCCTGCTTTTCCCGACCACACTCAATTACCAGAGTCAGACGGTACTTTTGTGAAAAATTTTCAGGAGCATCCGCAAAGTTTAATTTTAACAGATTCGATCGGGCAAATTTTGCAGGAGCGGCATCCTGACGGACAATATGCGATCGGTCAAGACTGGGGCATTTACTGGCGAGAAACCGAGCCGCCGGAAAAAGGTGCAGAAGCTCCTGATTGGTTTTATGTTCCCAATGTACCTCCTAATTTAGACGGTCAAATTCGCCGTTCCTACGTGCTGTGGCGGGAACACATAGCACCGTTAATTGCTTTGGAATTTGCGAGCGGGAACGGTGATGAAGAGCGCGATCGTACTCCTTTATCTCGCACGGATGAAGGGGTAATAACGAAACCGGGAAAGTTTTGGGTGTACGAACAGGTGATGCGAATTCCCTATTACGGCATCTATGAAATTAACAGCGGTCGATTAGAAGTTTATCGGTTGATGGAGGGGTATTATCAACTGTTAGAACTCAATCAACGCGGTCATTTTCCCATTTCATCTTTAGGCATAGAATTGGGACTTTGGCAAGGCAGTTATCAAAATCAAACCATGCTTTGGCTGCGTTGGTGGGACGAGGAAGGTAATTTGCTGTTGATTGGCGATGAAAGAGCAGAATTAGAGAGATTGCGAGGGGAACAACAGCGGGAAAGAGCTGAACAAGAAAGGTTGCGAGCCGAGAGTGCAGAACAGGCACGACAAGCTGAATTTCAGGCAAGAAGGGATGCAATTCCCCGGTTGTTGGGAATGGGTTTGAGTGCCGAACAGGTGGCGGAGGCGTTAAGTTTATCTGTGGAGGAAGTGACGGAGAATGCTGGAGAGTGAGATAGTGAGAGAGAATTGGGGAAAAGGGCGATCGGTCTTAATAGACTTCATCATGAGGACCCATTTTGAGCAATAAAATCGCTTCCTCCTCATCTTCTGGATCGATCGCAAACTCAAATAAAATCCGATAATCATAATCGTAAGGATTCAGGTCGGAAATTCGGGAATGAGATCAGGCCGAGCCAAGTCACAAGAATGGGCAGAAATAGCCTCACG
>NZ_JAUPTE010000143.1:0-5970 GCF_036701705.1 Microcoleus sp. w1-18aA5
TAGATTTTAGATTTTAGATTTTAGATTTTAGATTTTAGATTTTAGATTTTAGATTTTAGATTTTAGATTTTAGATTTGAAGCATTGACACCACGGATAAATTCGGGGGCAAGTTTCATCGGGTACAGATTTTTTATTTCTGGACGGATCAATTCGGGGGCTTGTATCCTGGATGCTTGCGGTCAAAACGATTTAATATTAAGTGGAACCTCTGGCTGGAAATCAATTGGCTTATGGGGTGCTACCGACACTGTGAGGACTGCCATCCTCACTGCAAAAGTGATTCAAGTTATTCAGCGCGAATTGAGATGATTGTAGATTGAGCCATATCAAATCGTTGATTGCCATCGCGCCTGGCTCCCTAATTAAAATTGTATTCGGGTTCAGTCGCCCTCGGTAGGTTCGATACCCTCCATTAAATTACTCTCCTTAATTAGCAAACAGTCGATCGCTCCCACCGCCGTTGCTGAGTGTATCACTATATCGATCGGCATAACACGAACCAAGTCTGTTGCTGGGAGTCATAGAGGTATGCGATTTTGGCAATTGACTTTTGTATGGTTCTAGGTAATCTGAACTGAGGATAACAAAGCCTAATTGCACTTGGATCGAGCTGCCGCCAGAAGTCGAGCCAACTTTGTCAATCTCTCTAAGGATAGAGGCAGATGTTTGAAGTGCGGAGGTCATTTTCTCAATGCACTCAGATTCCCCAGCCAAAATTCTGGAAACAAAATATCCACATTCATTGATGCTGGAGCCCTTGACTACAAAGCTTTGGGATGGGGAATCTCCGTATTCCGAGGCGGGAGTCGTTTCCCTGAAAGAAGTTAACATATTCCGTCCTCCAAAAGTGTGTTTAGCGGTAGATACAGCCTTGGAGTCAGAGCTTCTGAAACTGCCAGCGACCTTGTTTATTTCGCCCATTCTTATTTAACCTATCTATTAGTGTCCCCTATTTCTGCAGCACTGCCATCCGCGATCGCACGGAATTTATATTCTGCGTGTTTTCCCTGACTTCCGCCAAACGCCAAATTACCGCTCGATCCGGTATCCTATCCGTGATCCCACTTTCACAAAAGAATCCCACCGTAAGCCGATGCTTCAAACCTCGATAGTCTTGAGTCATTTGCCCATCTAAAATCTAAAATCTAAAAAGGTATGACACTTAGTAGATTAGCCTGGCAACTGCACCGCTCAAGATTCTGTGGAAGATGGCGGTTTTTTCCCTGCATTGCGAATATTAATAATCTTGTTGAGCGCCTCAAACCAAAAAGCAGCCCCCATAGAAATAGCTACGCCGCTCAATATCCAACCAAACAATTTGGAAATCAAAGCCAGCCACAATACATTCCCCTGCTTATCTCGTTCTAAGCTGTTCTGTTCGCTCCATCCAAAAGGCAGGGCTACCTCATCCAAAGCTATATCTACATCCTTTTGAACTTTTCTCAGACTTGTTAAATTATCTAATTTAGTCTTAGCATTTTTTTCCACCAACTGCTCAGCGTACACATTAACAGTCGATCGCAACATCGAATCCTTCGACAACCGATTAATAATATGAATGCTATCAGCATTAGCAGCGACAGCGATCGCAGTTCCGAGCAAAATCGCAACCCCTCTAGCATTCCGCTTGTAAACACCAGAAGCACGCTCCATCGATTGGTCAAACCAAATTTCAATTTCTTTCTGAAACCGCTCCAACTGCTCTTGAGTATCTCCGCTGCCTTTTTCAGCGCGCTGCGCTAAAATATAAAGGCTGCGTTTCAAAGATTCTGGCATACGGTCTAAGGTTTCTTGAATTTGTTGATAAATCGGACTTTCCTCTTTGAGTTCCATAATTTCTGCTGCCGACTCTTGACTTTTTTTAACAGTATTTAACAGATTGCTAAAACTCGGTTGCAGTTGCCCCAGCAGCGCCACCCGCTCAATTTTGCTATCAAAACGAGCCTTGACAAATGCCATCTGCCTCTGAAATTCTCTCCCTCCCTGCTCGGTTTCTGGTAGATAAACCTGAGAATCCTTAATATAAAATTCTAGCTTTTCCGACATTCGATCTAAGCTGTTGTTCAAACTTGCTAAATTGTTTTGATAATCTTCAACAACTCGATTGAACTCCGCAGTCAGCCACCTAAATTCTTGCTCAATAATCGGTTTAGTAGCATCCGGTAAACTCAGATTCGCTCCAATCTGTTGAATTTGTGCCAACTGTAAATCTTTAAATCTTTCCAATCGGGTTTTAGAGATGGAGCTGAGCAAACTAGAAACCTTTAAAGTCTCCAAAAGACTAGCAG
Organism: Microcoleus sp. w1-18aA5; assembly: GCF_036701705.1. NCBI lineage: Bacteria > Bacillati > Cyanobacteriota > Cyanophyceae > Oscillatoriales > Microcoleaceae > Microcoleus > Microcoleus sp. w1-18aA5. The sequence continues at coordinate 2,291 of NZ_JAUPTE010000143.1, forward strand.
AAAAGCACTCGGCTGGAATATAAGAAGGCCCAGTGGATTTATTGCCGAAAACATTTTTAGTACCCGTAATTCCGTGGTACAAATCCCCCAGGCGGTGCGTAACAGAGCGAAATCCCTCTGATAACAGCCCTTTCGCTCCCTGATTCAAATCTTTGATAATCGGATTGGCGTAAATCGAATGGGCTAACTGTCCGACTCGCTTAAATTGCAGGGGATCTTTCGCACCTTCGCTGCCTCCTGAAATCAGCACTTCGATCGACTTCTTTAAATGTTCCGCCCGCCACTGCCAAACAGTAGCAATCAGTTCCTGAATTTCCGAAGCTAGCAAGCTTAAAGTCAGGTAGATAAATACTAAGCCAATGATAATATCTATAATTACAGGCAAGTTCATGGTATTTTCCTAGTTGCAAATAACTGCTGTCTAAGTTTACCCTCAGTTTGGGACGCTCAAAACTCTCTTAACTTATGTCAGAAATCTTTCCATTCCTGGGACGCAAACCGAAAAATCGCTGGAATGACAGCTTTACAGACAAAGTGTGGATGCTGGCTTTTCTGTTGGCTGCAGTGCTGATTTTCGGGCTGAATCTGGGCGGCGTGGCTTTGCGGGATTGGGATGAAGGCATTGCAGCGCAGGTAAGTCGCGAAATTTGGCGCGGCAACTTAAATTGGCTGTATCCGACGATCGACTCTATGCCTTATTTCAACAAACCGCCGCTGGTACACTGGCTAATCGGGCTGTGTTTTGCAGCAGGCGGTGTCAGCGAATTCACGGCGAGGTTGGTACCGGCGATGCTGACAGCCACTTCAGTGCCGTTGCTTTACGCCATTGGCAGGGAGTTGTTTCTGCAGCGTTCGATCGCCATTTTTTCTGCCCTCGTTTATCTGACGCTGTTACCGGTGGTGCGGCATGGACGTTTGGCGATGTTGGATGGAGCAGTTTTGTGTTTTTTGTTGGGGGCGATGTGGTGTTTGCTACGATCGCGCCGCGACTTGCGCTACGCTTTGGGTGCGGGGATTGGGTTCGGGCTCATTTGCCTGACTAAGGGCGTGATGTTGGGGCTGCTGCTGGCTGGGATGGGCTGTATTTTTTTGGTTTGGGATACCCCGCGACTCCTCACTTCTGCGTATCTTTGGGGCGGATTGGCGATCGGAACATTGCCAGTAGCTGCTTGGTATTTTGCCCAATGGCTGCACTACGGCCAATATTTCATCCACGCTAATTTAGTTAACGAATCTTTCCGACGCATTTCGGAACCTGTGAGCAGTCACAAAGGCCCGCCCTGGTATTATATTTTAGAAATTTTAAAATTAGCTTGGCCGTGGCAGTTATTTTGGCTACAAGGGCTGCGTTTGAGTTGGGAAAATCGCAATTTTCCCGGGCCAAAATTAGTATTGGTTTGGACTGGAGTATATCTGCTGGCTATTTCTGTGATGACTACTAAATTGCCGTGGTATGTTTTGCCAATTTATCCAGCTTTTGCTCTTGCTGTTGGCAGTTATCTCGCTGAAGTTTGGGAGCAACTTTGGCTACCACCAGAACCGCTCAAAGAGAAAGCAGAAGAACGTTTTGATGCTATTTCTTTGTTGCCTCATCCCGCGATTTTGGCAGTGCTGGGTGTAGTTGGTGTTGTCGGCTGCATTTACTTCAGTGGCTTAGTGCAAATTGGGAAATACATTGTGCCGATCGAGCGAGATTTGCAGTTAATGCTGATGGTTTTAGGTTTGACAATGACAATGGCGGCCGTGTTGCTGCACCGCCAAGACAGGCAGTTTATATTAGTTTTAATTTGGGGAACTTACCTGACGCTGTTAGTATTGGTGGCTTCAGATAACTGGGTTTGGGAACTGGCGGAGGATTATCCCGTTAAGCCGATCGCCGAAATTGTCCGCACAGGAACTCCGGCCGGTCAACAAGTGTTTACTTCTCACCGCTTGGGCCGTCCCTCGCTGAATTTTTACAGTCAACGCCAAGTTATTGTCGCCGACGCGCCAACGCTCAAAAAGAAATGGCAAACTCTTCCTCAACCTTATTTTCTGTTAGAAAAACCCGTTTTAAAACATTTACGTTTGCAGAATGCTGAGGTTGTCAAAACAGCGGACGATTGGGTTGTGGTAACTAAAAAGTAAGCGTGTTTCCCCAAATTACCGTAGGGGCGGGTTCACCAACCATAATCGCCTCAGACCAAAAATCTCGAAAACCCGCCCCCACCCAACGACAAATCCGAATCTACATTTTTGGGATGCAATCGCATATCAGATAAATCTAGGCGATCGGCTGGGTGCGGACGAGTTTACCAACAATTCATACGAGAAACCAACAATCTCAAAAACCCCCTACACAAACTCAACCTTAAAAAGCTTACCCAAAAATGTTACACTAAACAAAAGCCTCAGTTAAATGCTCTCTAATAGAACTATGCAACTTACTGAACAACGATACTACTCGATCGAGGAATATCTAGCACTAGAAGAAGCTGCTGACTACAAAAGCGAATACATTGACGGTGAAATATTTCCTATGGCCGGTGGCTCTACCAATCACAATCAAATAGCGCTCAATTTCAGTACCGAACTAAATTTTGCGTTCAAAAAACTAGACTATCGAGTTTTCATGAGCGATGTCCGCTTGTGGATACCCAAGAAGCGCATCTATACTTATCCCGATGTGATGGTAGTATGTGGGGAGCCGGAGTATTATAATAACCGCACCGATACGATTACCAATTCCAGGGTAATTATTGAGTTTTTGTCAGCGTCAACTAAAGGATACGATCGCAGCAAAAAATTTGAGGGATACCGCACAATTCCCACTCTTGAAGAATACTTATTGATCGACCAAAATCGGAGATATATCGAACATTTTTCTAAGACGGATGATAAGCGATGGTCGTTTGCTGAGTACAATGAATTGGATGAGACGATCGCGCTTGCTTCAGTATCCTTTGAAATTGCTGTGGCAGATATCTATAATAAAGTGAATTTTGAACAAGTAGATCCAGAAATTGCACCTGAAATTGCAGAAGTTTAATGAGGCTTAAAGCCCGCCAGGGTGCATCTCATTTTTGCAAATACAGCATATTCCATGTATGTGCGGTACACACAATCTTGTAGTAAGTAAGGTGCGTCGCCACCAACAATCTGCAAGTTCTATTTAAAAGGTCGCAGCGACGCACCCTACATATTAAAATCACACAATATAAATTTAGCGGCTACTGTACTTCATCAACCTGGAATATGCTGTATATTCTACAAAATTGAGATGCACCCCCCCGAAAAGCCTGGTTTATTCGGTTTTGATACGTTTAATCTGTCACGCATTTACATTGCATATTGAGGGCGGGCTTTCTGGCCCTACCCCTACTCCCCACAAGACTTACAGCATATTCCATGTATATGCGGTACACACAACAAGGGTCGTAAGCATCGGTGCGTCGCCACCAGTCAATCTGCAAGTTTCATTAAACATGAGCAGATCAGCACCCTACATAACAATGTACCAACAATAGAGCTTTATAGTGTACTTCACGAACCACCGAATATGCTGTAGATTATTTTTTGACATTCAATTTAAATCAATACTCCGGACAGTTTTGGGAACGATACTAAGGAATGAAAAATAAATAACTTAATGAATTACTCAGGTTGGGGTACGGCTCGATAATTCCATTTGGGCAAATATT
>NZ_JAUPTE010000144.1:2500-5395 GCF_036701705.1 Microcoleus sp. w1-18aA5
CTCGCTTTCGCTTTGGCTGCAACCCATAGGGTCTTAACCTGCCACTGCCTATAACTCGCCGGCTCATGCTTCAACAGGCACGCGGTCAGACGTTAAATCGTCCTCCCACTGCTTGTAAGCTAACGGTTTCATGTTCTATTTCACTCCCCTTCCGGGGTTCTTTTCACCTTTCCCTCGCGGTACTGGTTCACTATCGGTCACACAGTAGTATTTAGCCTTACGAGATGGTCCTCGCTGATTCACACGGGATTTCACGGGCCCCGTGCTACTCGGGATACAGTCACGCTCTTTTCTACTTTCGACTACAGGACTTTCACCTTCTCTGGTGCAGCTTTCAACTGCTTTGTCTAGCTTGAAGATACGTTAATTGACTGTCCCACGACCCCAGAAGTAAAAACCTCTGGTTTAGGCTGTTTCCCGTTCGCTCACCACTACTTGGGAAATCGCTATTGCTTTCTCTTCCTCCAGCTACTAAGATGTTTCAATTCGCTGGGTTCGCTGCTATCAGTCTATGTATTCAACTGATGCTTACTGGGTTGCCCCATTCGGACATCTCCGGATCAATGCTTGCTTCCAGCTCCCCGGAGCTTATCGTCGGTCGCCACGTCCTTCTTCGCCTCTGTGTGCCTAGGTATCCACCGTTAGCCCTTTGTAACTTGACCACTTGATTTTTTCATGGTGGTCGCTTGTCAGATGCTCCGATTGCTCGGATGACTGACATGCTTTGATGACTTAATTTCTATGCAGTTTTCAAGGTTCTGACTAGAGTTCTAGACTCCAGCATTCCGACTTTCACTCTCGATAGTCTAGGTGCTGATTTCTATTTTTTGTAGTTGGTTGCAGTTAGTGAGAGTGGAGGTAAGCGGACTCGAACCGCTGACTTCCTGCGTGCAAGGCAGGCGCTCTACCAACTGAGCTATACCCCCACTAAGCAAGTTCTGATTTTGATTTTATGAGTCCTGAATTCATCTTTGATGATCCATTACTCATTACTGACAATTCATCACTTTTTTTCCAGGTGGGCCATCCTGGATTTGAACCAGGGACCTCACCCTTATCAGGGGTGCGCTCTAACCAACTGAGCTAATAGCCCGCGATTTCCGAACCAGTTAATAGTTTGAAAGCTTTGACATCTATTCCTCGAACGACCAGGGATGACTGACAACGACCTATTGTTTAGGTTCGGTCGACTATCAGATGGTCTCCCTAAAAGGAGGTGATCCAGCCACACCTTCCGGTACGGCTACCTTGTTACGACTTCACCCCAGTCATCAGCCCTGCCTTCGGCATCCTCCTCCTCGAAAGGTTAGAGTAATGACTTCGGGCGTGGCCAACTTCCATGGTGTGACGGGCGGTGTGTACAAGGCCCGGGAACGGATTCACCGCAGTATGCTGACCTGCGATTACTAGCGATTCCGCCTTCATGCAGGCGAGTTGCAGCCTGCAATCTGAACTGAGGCAGGGTTTACGGGATTAGCTCGCCCTCGCGGGTTGGCTGCCCTCTGTCCCTACCATTGTAGTACGTGTGTAGCCCAGGACGTAAGGGGCATGCTGACTTGACGTCATCCCCACCTTCCTCCGGTTTGTCACCGGCAGTCTGTTTAGAGTGCCCAACTTAATGATGGCAACTAAACACGAGGGTTGCGCTCGTTGCGGGACTTAACCCAACATCTCACGACACGAGCTGACGACAGCCATGCACCACCTGTGTTCGCGCTCCCGAAGGCACTCTTCTGTTTCCAAAAGATTCGCGACATGTCAAGTCCTGGTAAGGTTCTTCGCGTTGCATCGAATTAAACCACATACTCCACCGCTTGTGCGGGCCCCCGTCAATTCCTTTGAGTTTCACACTTGCGTGCGTACTCCCCAGGCGGGATACTTAACGCGTTAGCTACGGCACTGTCCGGGTCGATACAGACAACACCTAGTATCCATCGTTTACGGCTAGGACTACTGGGGTATCTAATCCCATTCGCTCCCCTAGCTTTCGTCCCTGAGTGTCAGTTATGGTCCAGCAGAGCGCCTTCGCCACCGATGTTCTTCCTGATCTCTACGCATTTCACCGCTACACCAGGAATTCCCTCTGCCCCTACCATACTCTAGCTGTTCAGTTTCCACTGCCTTTCCGAAGTTAAGCCCCGGTCTTTGACAGCAGACTTGAACTGCCACCTGCGGACGCTTTACGCCCAATCATTCCGGATAACGCTTGCATCCTCCGTCTTACCGCGGCTGCTGGCACGGAGTTAGCCGATGCTGATTCCTCTGGTACCGTCAGGTTGCTTTCACAACTTTCTTCCCAGAGAAAAGGGGTTTACAACCCAAGAGCCTTCTTCCCCCACGCGGTCTTGCTCCGTCAGGCTTTCGCCCATTGCGGAAAATTCCCCACTGCTGCCTCCCGTAGGAGTCTGGGCCGTGTCTCAGTCCCAGTGTGGCTGATCGTCCTCTCAGACCAGCTACCGATCGTCGCCTTGGTGGGCTTTTACCCCCCCAACTAGCTAATCGGACGCGAGCTCATCTTCAGGCTATAAATATTTTCCCTTTCGGTACATCGGGGCTTAGCAGTCGTTTCCAACTGTTGTCTCCGTCCTGAAGGCAGATTCTCACGCGTTACTCACCCGTCCGCCACTAAGTATTTCTACTCCGTTCGACTTGCATGTGTTAAGCAGACCGCCAGCGTTCATCCTGAGCCAGGATCAAACTCTCCGTGTTGGATTGTTTTTTTTGGCTTTAGCCCAGTTCTTTCTACTCAGCTTGAAGGCTGGTTTTTTTCCCTTGACTTTTTTCTCGTTGTTTGCGATATTGAATATCAGCTCTCGCTTTTACTCTCTATCTTGATTTTTTTGACGAGGTTAATAGTGCTTTAAGCTTTCAAACTATTCTTTTTTCTAGGTTCAG
>NZ_JAUPTE010000145.1:0-5351 GCF_036701705.1 Microcoleus sp. w1-18aA5
TGACGAGGGGGATCCCTGTGTATTTTGTTTTTTTTGTCAAGTACAATTTATACCAAATTAGATGAGCTTACCCTGGTGTTTTAAGCAATCTATTTAATATGATGCAATTGCCCGACCAAACCTTTAGCAAAACTTTAAGAAATTCGGCCCGAAGGTATGATTTACTGAAAATTAAAAACAGTTGAACGATCATACTGGACAATTTAACAATGATTCCCAGGGAGCATTTTATGAAATCCATTGCTAAAAACAGCATCCACTGGACTTACTCAGTAGCTATTTTCTGTGCCCTTTTCGCACTACAGCAACAAAAAGCTACAGCAGCAACGCTATCTAACGGCTGGAATTATGCGATCGATTCCTTCAACGACGGCGTGACAGGGCCCCAAATCGGCGGCGGGGAATTTGAATTTTACGGCATCGCCATCAAAGAAACATCAGATACAGCTTTCATCGCCATCAATTCTAATCTAAGTTTAGCAGGATATGCCGACCCACTAGCTCAAAGAGGCAACATCAACTACGGCGATTTATTCTTCAATTTTTCCGGTCAAAATTTCAATACAGCTAACGCAAACGGCAGCTTGTTTGGTATCCGCTTTGCCGCCGGAAATGACTCCGGCGTGGCGACAACAGGCGTTTACAGAAATGTTACAGCGAAAAACGTCACCCAAACTAACTCTGGCTTTAGCAATTTAACTCAATTCAATACGGTAGTTGCATCTCAAGGCGGAACCCCATCAATGGGCGATTTAGCGGCCACCGACCCCTATTTTCAACAAACAGGAAACTCGACTATTCTCAACTCAATAGCTACGGGGACAAAAGTAGGAGAAATCAATTTTTTAACACCAGCGACTTTGAGTGTCCTCGGTCTTGATTTCGCTCAGTTTAATGCAGTAGGTTCTCAAACAATTGGATTCAGTTTCAATAAATCCTCAATGCCTTCGGGGAACTATATTGCTAACTTTTTTGCCGAGTGCGCTAACGATGCGATCGCCATTAAAGGCTCTTTTGAAAAAGAATCTGCTGAAGCCGTACCCGAACCTTCTACTATCTTCGGTACTTTAGCCGGATTTTGCATTCTAGGTATTGGTGCAGCGGTAAGGATTCAGGTCTAAAAAGTTGCGGCTCCAACGCTTGTCTGGCAAGGATTTTAGGGCAAAATAAGGGTTTTTGTCTTTCGTGATTAATTGTCAATAAACGAGGAGAAGTGACAGTTTTTCGTGGTTTATTGAGAATAGAGATTGATTTAGTATCAAGCTCCATATCTAAAGTCTTTGCCCAGCAAGGAGTTCAGTTACCTGAATCCTTACGTGCAGCGAAACGCAAAATTCAGCACAAGAGTAACTGAAATGGATTTTAGATCGATCCCGTAGGGACACGGCAATGCCGTGTCCTGCACTTCATAAACTCCTCTAAGCTAGATTGAAATTGGCAGCATTAATCAGGCTGGCAGACACCCCATTCAGAGAGACTAAAATTTCACCTGTTGCTGACAAACGGATGAAAGTTGAACTGTTTTCTTGAGTAATTGACAGTTGGGAGAAAGTGAGATTGTTGGCGAGTATTAGCAAATCTTGGCCATCCTCAAAATCCAAGATAGTATCGATGCCAGAATTAGCAGATAGCAAGAATTTATCATTGCCATCACCTCCCGTCAAAATATCACTTCCCAAACCGCCAATCAGCAAATCATCACCCTTACCTCCCAGCAGAATATCATTACCATCTCCACCATTCAAAACGTCAGCACCGCGGCTGCCAAACAAGGCATCATCACCGCTACCTCCCAGCATAATATCATTACCTTTGCCGCCGAAAAGAGAGTCATTTCCCAGGCTACCGTCGAGGTAATCATTGCCCCTCATGCCCATCAAAGCATCATTGGCGCTCCCGCCAGTCAGGATATCGTCGCCGTTTGTACCGAGAATGCGATCGGGGGAATTGCTGCCCAAATCCGCATCACCGGTGACAACAGGAGTCGCAATCCCACCAGGTAATGTCACAGCTTGAATTTTGGTATCTAAAGCAGCACCAGTATTCTCAGTAACTACCAGGGAAATTGTCTTAGTTCCCGCAGTTACTTCCTTTAAGTCTTGAGTAGTGGCGCCCAAAGCTACTTGTTGGACGCGGGCGACTGCTTCAGGAATTGATGTTGTTGTACTGGAGACAGCGGCATCAATACGTTGATTTGCTGTTGCCATTACTGTCGCAGCTTGCGAGGTAGTTTGAGTGAATTTTTGACTGTTGAAACTGGGGTCAATTTGCTTGATTTTAGCGGCAGATTGCTGAATTATTGGTTCTAAATCTGTTGCATTGCTGAGGTTTAAAGCTTTACCGGATTGAACTTGACTCGTAATTGAGCTGACAACAGCCTTGACAATATCCTTAGTTGCTGCACTGGAAGCACCGTCAATCAAAGCAGCAGTTTGAGTGATGAAGTTTTGGACTTTCACCATTGCAGATAAAGTTGCGATACCGCCCGGTTGGTTGTTGTTGGTGGCGTCGATCGGGTCTAAGCTAGTCAGGTCAATATTAGTGGGGATGGAAAGGGCAGTTTTGACTAAAAATTGTGCTTCGGCTGGTCTAACTCCTTTGTCGATCAAGTCGGCAACTAAGGTGGTTAAGAGGGTAACAACAGTAGCATCTGGTGGTGCGGTGACTGGTGTTTCTAGGGGTAAACCTGTGGCGGTGTCAGTGCCTCCTGTGGCAACTAAATTGCCTTCTTCTGAATCAATTTCCCCGTTTTGATTTTTGTCGAAAATGTCCGAGGCGAGATTCAGATCGAATTCACCATTAGGGCCAGTTATGGCAGACGGTTCATTAGGATCGAGTATGCCGTTTTTGTTGGCATCTAAGAAGATAGTAGAACCAGCAATGTAAGAGTCAATTACAAAACCGCCGAAATTATAACTCTTGAACCGGACGATTTCGCTAACACTAGCACCTGATGAATCCGTTCCCGTTACCTTCAGCCAGTAGTTAAAATTCTTCGGGCGAGTTTCGCCTATCTTAATAGTGCGAGTTTCGGGATTGAAAGTTAACCATGAGGGGAGAGGAATTTCAGGAAAACTTGACTTATCGATTAGTTTCCGATAGCCACGGCCGTTGAGATCGCTTTCCCAACGGTACGCAGACGAATTCACAGCATTGAAATCTGCCAGACAGATCGTATAGTTAATGCGATCGCCCGGATCGGGGTCAGTATCGGTATTTGCAGCGAAGGTCAACTCATTGGCAGTTTTAGAACTTCCTTGCGACAAGACAGAACGATTTACCAATGGCGGGCGGTTGCTATCCGTTGGCGGCGGCGTTGGCGTCGGCGTTGGTGGTGTGGGCGTTGGTGTTTGCGTTGGTGGTATGGGCGTTGGTGTCGGCGTCGGGGGTGGCGTCGGTGTCGGAGTTGGGGGTGGCGTCGGTGTCGGAGTTGGGGGTGGCGTCGGTGTCGGAGTCGGGGGTGGCGGCGGTGTCGGAGTCGGGGGTGGCGGCGGTGTCGGAGTCGGGGGTGGCGTCGGCGTCGGAGTCGGGGGTGCCGGCGGTGTCGGCGTCGGAGTTGGCGTCGGCGTCGGAGTCGGCGGTTCTAGTGTCGGCTGTTCTAGTGTTGGGGGTAGCGTTGGTGTCGGAGTTGGGGGTGCCGGCGGTGTCGGAGTCGGGGGTGCCGGCGGTGTCGGAGTCGGGGGTGGCGGCGGTGTCGGAGTCGGTGTTGGTGGCGGCGGTGTCGGAGTCGGGGGTGGCGGCGGTGTCGGTGCAGTGTAGTTAATAATAGTTGTGGTAGCGGTATCAGCGGTAATTATTGGTGTTACCGCTGCGACGCCTGTGGGCTCTGACAGGGTGACGGTAATAGTTTCATCGGGTTCAACCGTGGTGTCGCCTAACACATCCAGAGTGATGGTTTTTGATGTTTCACCCGTCGCAAAATTAATCGTGCCAGTAGCAGTTTTTGCCCCAGAAGTGCCGCCGATATTGTTATAATCGCTGCCGTTGGTAGCTGTTCCTGCTATTGCATATTTGACGCTACTTGCCCCGCTAGTGTCGTTGCTGCGAGTAACAGTGAAAGTTAGAGGTTTTTTGCCGCTATTGCCTTCGTCAATGCTGGCAGTACCGGCGGCAATGGCATAAGCAACAGAAACCTGGTCGGAAATAGTTAGAGTTGTTGTTTTTGTGAAACCCGCAATGCCATTGGTAATTGTGCCCAAGTTGAAAATTGCGGTTTCGGGGTTCTCAGAGATACTGTCAGGCTTGATAGTAACTGCAATATTTTTGGTGAGGGCGGCACCTGTTGAACCTGCGGGGAAGGTAATCGAAGTAGGGGAAAAGGTGTAGTCTGAATTTTGGGTGGCTGTGCTAGTGGGGTCGAGGAGAATTGGCACAACTACATCGTTTAAGGGAGTGCCACCGGTGATGATGACGGGAATATCAACTACTGTGTCTGTTGTTCCTTCCACACCCTTGTAAGTGGCCGCACCGAAATTAACTGTATTCGATGTATTCAGCAGAACCGAGACATTGTTAGAAGTGCCGTTCGTAGTAGCTAAATCCAACTTGGTGTCAGCATTAAAATCTGCCGCAACTATACGATTTCCCCCGAAAGTCTCCAGGTTAGTAAAGTTGCTGAGATTAGCAAATTTACCCGTACCATCTCCTAACAAGACTGAAACCTTGTTCCCGCCGGTAGGCATGGCTAAATCGAGTTTGCCGTCGCCGTTCAAGTCGCCTGCAACCAGAGAAAAGACACGACTTGCGACAGCAAAGTTGGTAGCATTACCAAAATTACCCGTACCATCTCCCAAGAAGACTGAGACATTCTCAGAAATGTCGTTACTTGCGGCGAGATCGAGTTTGCCATCACCATTAAAGTCGCCTGTGGCGACAAAGTGATTCTCTCTCTGACCAAAATTCCCCGCGCTAAGGTTAACGGGGGCATTAAAGTTGCCCTTACCATCTCCTAATAAAACGGAGATGTTGTCAGTCACTTCACTGTTCGACGTGACTAAATCGAGTTTGCCGTCGCCGTTAAAGTCGGCTGTGGCAACAGTAAACTTTGGTTTGTTTGTATTAAGTGGAACGGGAGGACCAAAGCTACCAGTACCAGATCCGAAAAGTATTGAAATTGTTGAATCGTTGCTGCTAAACCTCGGGGCTGTGGCTAAATCTAACTTGCCATCTCCGTTGAAGTCGCCGGCTGCGATCGACCTATGCAACACGTTTAAAGCGAAGTTGGTAGGATTACCAAAACTCCCAGTACCTGTGCCCAGCCGGATGGAAACGAAACGGGAGCATCCCGGTTTTGTAAAAGTGCTATCCAGAGAGGATAATAGGTAGAGCGTCAACAGAAGCGTGAACTGCAT
>NZ_JAUPTE010000146.1:0-5268 GCF_036701705.1 Microcoleus sp. w1-18aA5
AATCACTGTTACATAAACTTTTAAATGAAGGAGAATTAATTATGAAATGGAACCGAAAAATCAAAAACAAAGGTAACTTAGTTAATGCAGTTTAGATGTCGAACAGCTTATTCCTAATTCATCCAACCGTTGCCAAACTAAATGTTCTGTTTCGATACAAAGATTCTTTTTCAGTCTTAAGCAAAAAGACACACCCTTTTCCTTAAGCCAGTTTGCCAAATCAACAGAACAAAATTCACGGTCTCCTAAAACGATGAGTTTATATTGTGAAAATAATGGTAAAACTTGCTGTAAATTGGTAGTCTGTGACTCGAAGCTACTGTTTCCCAATTTGGGCAACAGTGACCAGTATAATGGAATTGCTCTTCGCTCCCAGATCAGGCTAACCATAAAGAGATTTATGCACCCCCATTGACTGCGGTCGATGGCGATTGATAAACGAGTACCAATGGGGCAATAAGTGGTCAACCAATAAGTAATTAATGGGAACCAAATTAATGAGATAGTTAAATTCGGTAAATCCAGAAATCTTTGTAGTTTTCTGCGCCGACTTTCCGTTGTAATTGGATAAGGGAATACCCGTGCCAGTCGTTCTAATCTCACTTGTTTTTCTGATTGCATCACCGATAGCAAAGTTGTCATTACAAGAAACTGAGCTGATGTTAGTTGTTTTTTTAAATGAGTCTGGTAAAATGTTGGTATCATTATTTTTTGGATAGGCAAGCGTGTAACAATTATGCTGCCTATCTTTTTTGAGCAGCGGATTGGCTCAATCCTCACCACCTCTCGGTTTCAGGCTGGTTGCCACCCCCCCAGGCGATCGATCTTGTTTCTAATTTAGCCTCGCTCCGCCTCGCATCCCCCTTAAGTCGGAGATGGCATAAATCGCTCTCTTGCGTTTCGTGATTCACGCAGACACCAGACAATCTAGGATAGCCTACAAAGCTTAATTCGCCTTTTTTTGCATCGATTTTTGTATCGTTCGTGTTCCTTGGGCAGTTTCAAATTGCGGCGCAAAGAAAAGAGTTGTTACTTATTGACTAAAGTTGATTTTTGGGATATCATTTAAATAATGGGAGTGGTGACAGAAATTGAAATTTTGCTATAATTCCCATTATTAAATAATACATTATCAAAATAGCCAAGTCAAGCTTTTTACCCAAAAAAAAGGGGAATCTTTAATATTTTATTAAAAAATAATTTGTTGGAGGCAGGGAGAAATTCACAGAGGGGATGACGCGGGTGAATAGTATCAGAAATCAGAAATGCGAGCGATCGGGTAATGGGGAAGAATTAATGAATTGAAATTAGTTGAACATCAGAATGATATCTTTTTGCGAGCGAGACGCTCGATCGCACTCGCAAAGAGATACTCGCCCTGCACTGAGAAAAATATGCTTCCGAGTGCAGTGCAGAAACAATATAATTACATAATCGCAGCCGCTGCTTTCATCGCCAAAATGCGATCAATCGCATCTTCAACAACCTTATCCGGGGTAGAAGCACCCGAAGTCACGCCGACTACAATTTTACCATCCGGTAGCCAACCTTCAGTTACGATCAAATCTCCCCCCAAAGGCTTGTGTTCGATCCGATTTCCCGGTAAAATGCGCTCCGCACAATCAATGTGATAAGAAGGAACAGTTTTGTCGATCGCAATTTCCTGCAAATGCGTAGTATTAGAAGAATTAAAACCCCCAATCACCAGCATCAAATCCAGCTTTTCCTCAACCAAACTCAACATAGCATCTTGCCGTTCCTGAGTCGCATCGCAGATAGTATTAAAACTCAGAAAATGCTCGCTCAAATTCTCCGGCCCGAACTTCCGCATCATCGTTTTTTCAAACAACTTGCCAATATTCTCCGTCTCAGTTTTGAGCATAGTAGTTTGGTTAGCAATACCAACGCTTTCCAAATCCACATCTGGGTCAAAACCAGCAGAATAAGCCTTGCTAAATTTAGCAAGAAACTCAGCGCGATCGCCCCCATGCAAGATATAATTGCTGACATATTCAGCTTCTTGCCAATTCAGCACAATCAAATACTTATCAGCAAAAGAACTCGTCGCTACAGTTTCCTCATGCTTATACTGACCGTGAATAATCGAAGTGTAATCCTTTTTTTTGTGCTTTTCAACAGTATTCCAGACCTTAGAAACCCAAGGACAAGTAGTATCAACAATCTTGCAGCCCTTATCATTAAGCAACTGCATTTCTTGGACACTGGCCCCAAAAGCCGGTAAAATTACCACATCGCCGCTATCAACAACCGAAAAATCTTTCTGCCCCTTCTCAACAGCAATAAAACCAACTTCCATATCGCGCAAATGCTGATTGACAGACGGATTATGAATAATCTCATTAGTAATCCAAATCCGTTCCGAGGGGAAATGCTGGCGAGTCTCGTAAGCAATAGCTACAGCACGTTCCACCCCCCAGCAAAACCCAAAAGCCTGAGCCAGCCGGATCGTAACTGCGCCGCGTTCCAGTCTGTAATTATTGTCACGAATTTGCTGGATCAGACTGCTTTGATAAGCCGTCTGCATCACCCCAGCTACCTCAGCTTCGTGTCCGAAACCCTTGCGGTGGTAGTTTTCCGATTGTTGGAGCGATCTTTTAAAAGCTTTAGTATCCATGCGGTATCGAGTAGAAATCTAGGTTAATTACCTTTGATTTTAGAATGCCTGGGGTGCGATCGGGCTTATTGGCTCAGTAGGGAAGAGGGGATATGCTATTTATACGATCGACAAATGAGAGGGAAGAAGAAATGAACCGCGAAGACGCGAAGGACGCGAAGGAAGAAGAAAGAAGAATGAGACAATTGGGCGAACAGCTAGAACAGTTGGCTTATAGAGTGATTGGGGCGGCTATTGAGGTGCATCGGCTTTTGGGGCCAGGATTTTTAGAATCTGTGTATCAGGAATCCTTAGAAGTTGAATTTCGGATGCGGGGGATAGCTTGTCACCCTAAAAAGCCTGTAGCAATCACCTACAAAGGTTATCCAGTGGGCGAAGGTCAATTAGACTTTCTGGTTGGCGATATCCTCATTGTCGAATTAAAAGCTGTTGAAAAGCTAGCTCCCATCCATGAAGCCCAAGTTATCTCCTATCTTAAAATGACCAAAAACACCCTAGGCCTTCTGATCAACTTCAACGTTCCGATCCTCAAAGAAGGCATCAAACGCATAATTCTTTCATCTTAACCCTTTTTTCTCTTCCTTCTTCGCGCTCTTCGCGTCTTCGCGGTTCGTTAAAAAAACTCAAAAAAAAGCGTAGAGACCAGATACCTGAGTCTCTACACGATCGAACTTATTCAAATAATCAGCTTCAAACCTTCTTCGGTGCAAAAGGAGAACTCGATTCAAACGAACTGAAACCGCCGGCAAAATCCTCACCGTAAGCTTCTTCCCCGTGCAGGTCAATATCCAAACCTTTGTCTTCAGCAGATGACGGCACTCGCAGTTCCATAAACTGTTCCAAAATTTTCAGGATCACAAAAGTGCCGACAGCCGCAAACACGTAAGTAGCTAGAATGCCTACTAACTGGGTGACGATTAGCCCCGGATTCCCGGCAAACAGCCCATCATTTCCGGCAGCGTTAACCGCTTTAGTCGCAAACACGCCAGTCAGAATCGCACCCACAGTTCCGCCTAAGCCGTGAATCGGGAAGGTATCCAAAGAGTCGTCAAATCCCAGCTTAGCCCGGAAACTAACGCCAAAGAAGCAGCAAACCGAAGTGATCGATCCGATCAAAAGCGCCCCCACTGGCAGCACGAATCCAGCCGCAGGTGTGATGCCCACCAATCCCGCTAGGAAACCGCTAGCAATTCCCACTGCTGTCGGTTTGCCTCTGAGCACCCATTCGAGGATTGTCCAAGTTAAACCGCCTGCTGCTGTTGAAATCATGGTGGTGACAAAAGCCACTGTTGCTAAAGAACCAGAGCCCAAAGCACTACCACCGTTGAAGCCAAACCAGCCGAACCACAGCAGCCCAATTCCCAGCAAGACGTAGGGTACGTTGTGGGGGGTGTGGGGCTTGTTCAAGTGGTCTTTGCGGGGCCCGATTACCCAAGCTGCGACAACCGCAGAAACACCGGAACTGATGTGCACGACTGTGCCGCCGGCAAAGTCTAAAGCTCCCATCGCCCCCAGCCAGCCTCTACCCCAAACCCAGTGGGCTAAAGGAGAGTAGATGAAGGTAGACCACAGCAGTACGAACCAGAAATAGGTTTTAAATGTTACCCGTTCGACGATCGCCCCTGAAATCAAGGCCGGAGTGATGATGGCGAACATCATCTGGTAAACCATGAAGACTTGGTGGGGTATGGTCGGTGCGTAGCCGATCGGATCTGGTTTGTCGGCCGTGACGTTGTTCAAGAACATCCAGTCGAAACCGCCGATGAAGGTTTCGATCCCTTTGCCAAAGCCTTCGGACGCTGGAGTGGAAACATCAAAGGCTAAACTGTAGCCCCACAGCGTCCAGGTGACGCCGATCAGTCCCATCATGACTAAGCTCATCATCATGGTGTTGAGGACGTTGCGCGATCGCACCAGTCCCCCGTAGAAAAACGCCAGCCCCGGTGTCATTAGCAATACCAGTGCTGCGGAGACCAACATCCAGGCCGTATCGCCGCTGTCGATCGGATTCGGCGCCACCGCAGTAGCGGCACCAGCATCTTGAGCTATGGCAGTGCCTGTCAGCGGTACGCTTAACACCCACAGTGCAATGATGCCGATCGTTAAACTTTTTTTGATCACGTTAGTTGTACCTTTTCATACTCAGCAATTTTTCGGGAAGACCGAGCCGATTTTAGATGTGAGGATTTTAGATGCAATAGTTATTTGGTTTTAAGTCCCTGTTTTAGCGGAACAAATCTTCAATAGATAATTCCCCAATCCTCAACCCCCCGCCTTCGTATAGCCGGACTCATCTTAATTCGTCCACTATCAATCTAATGGTCTATGCCTTTTGGATTGCACCATTTGTACAAACAGTTATTCTGTATCACCCTATACTAAATAGCTAACTATCATGTTTCTTAATCTATCAGTGGATACTTGACATAGCCAGTGATCGCAGAGTAATCGGAGAGGGGGAGTTGAGGAGAGGGCGGGAGTTTTGAGTTGGGGAGAGTCGGAGGAGGAGAGGGGGAGAGTTGGGGAGAAGGTTACTTTATCCTTTATCTTTCTAACTACAATACTCCGGACAGTTTTTAAAGAGGAATGCGATCACAATAAAATAGAGAAGTGAAAAAAGTGAGTGCAATCTG
>NZ_JAUPTE010000013.1:0-110164 GCF_036701705.1 Microcoleus sp. w1-18aA5
TTTACTCTCTATCTTGATTTTTTTGACGAGGTTAATAGTGCTTTAAGCTTTCAAACTATTCTTTTTTCTAGGTTCAGTTTTTTGCCTTTTGTTCGTGGTTCAGTGAACCGCTTCCCTTCTGGCGCTTTATTAATGTATCAACTCTCCCCAGAGTTGTCAAGCGTTTTGCGAAAATATTTTTGACTTTTTTTTAAGCCTATACACACCAAGGGTTTCGGCTATCAAGTCGCTCTCCGACCTCCGCTGGCTGACTCCTCTTTTAACTATGGGGTCTTTTTTTTGGGCAAGATTGGACTTTTGAAGGGACGATCTACCGCGCATGGGTAGAATATCTCTACGTGTAGATGTCCTATATATAGATGTTCGATCGCCCGCTTATGAAAAAACCTGCCGCTCGCCCTAGTGCCTTATTCATTACCTGCGCTTCACTGCTGATCGCTTGCACTCAGACGAACACTCCCCAGACATCGACTACAGTATCTCCAGGTACTTCGCCATCTCCGGCAACTTCGCCACAGGGTTCGGCCGCGGGGAACTCTACCGCTATTCCCGTTGGGGTTGGGGTGGCACAAACTAGCAATGTGGCTTTACTGGGTCAGGAACAGGTGGCTGGCGCGAAAATTGCTGAGAAGTATTTCAACGATAAGGGCGGTGTGGATGGGACGCCGATTAAACTGGTGTTCCAAGATACCGGTGGAGATGAACAGGGGACGATCAATGCCTTCAATACTCTGATCAATCAGGATCAGGTGGTGGGTATTGTGGGCCCGACCCTCTCGCAGCAGGCTTTTAGTGCCGATCCGATCGCCGATCGAGCAAAAGTTCCCGTACTCGGCCCCTCCAATACCGCTAAAGGCATTCCCCAGATTGGCGATTACGTGGCCCGAGTCTCCGCGCCTGTGGCCGTGGTAGCACCTAATGCAGTTAAAGCTGCACTGAAGCAAAATCCCAATATTAAGAAAGTAGCAGTGTTTTTTGCTCAGAATGATGCTTTTAGCAAATCTGAGACTGAAACTTTTCAGACAACGGTTAAAGATATGGGGCTGGAATTGGCAACAGTCCAAAAATTCTTGACTACTGATACAGATTTCCAATCTCAAGCCACTAATGGGATAAATGTCAAGCCGGATTTAATCATTATTTCTGGGTTGGCCGCCGATGGAGGCAATTTAATTAAGCAGTTGCGGGAGTTAGGCTACAAAGGCGTTATCATTGGGGGCAACGGTCTGAATACTTCTAATGTATTTCCTGTTTGCAAGGCTCTTTGCGATGGGGTTTTGATAGCCCAAGCCTACAGCCCGGAATATCAGAATGAGATTAATAAGGCTTTTCGTGATGCTTATCGCGCTCAATTTAAGAAAGAACCGCCTCAGTTTAGCGCTCAAGCTTTTACTGGTGTACAAGTTTTTGTTGAGTCATTAAAGGCAATTAATGCTAAGTCTAAGGTTAGCGAAAAGCCATTGGCAGAGTTGCGTACAAATTTGAATCAGCAGTTGTTGGGTGGCCAGTACGATACGCCTTTGGGGGAAATTTCTTTTACGCCTGAAGGTGAGATTAATCAGAAAGAGTTTTATGTGGCAAAGATAAAAATGGAGGCGGATGGCAATAATGGTAAGTTTGAGTTTTTGAAATGAAGGCACGACACGGATTTTGACACGGATACACAGATGAGTTATTGAGTGTGAGTCTGAAGTCACCCCCCCTGCCCCCCAAGGGGGAAGTCAGAAGTCAGATTAAAAATTGGACGTTGCTGATTCACGGTATGAATCAACTTTTCGCTTGATGTTACAAAACTCACCCTACTTGGCTTCTAGCAATTACGAAATCTTGAATTCATACCTGTATTCGGCAAGGTCAAAAATTGTATGCTATTTGTTTTTGAATGATTTAATGTTGATGCCGAATCTCTAACTGGTGATGGACTTAACTCTGTTTTTGCAACAATTTTTGAATGGTTTGTCGATCGGCAGCGTGTATGCTATTTTTGCCCTGGGATACACGCTGGTCTTTTCTATTTTGGGAATTATTAATTTTGCTCACGGTGCAGTATTTACTTTGGGTGCTTATTTCACCTATGCGCTGATGGGAGGTACTTTCGGTTTTAATGGGTTGTGGGCTAATGCTCGAATTCCCCTGCAGTTGCCTTTTGCTGTGGCGTTAATTTTGGGAAGTGTCATGGCTGGTTTGGTAGGAGTAATTGTTGAACGAATTGCTTTTTTGCCTTTGCGCCGCCGACTCTCTGATCCTCTGCTGACGGTGGTTTCTAGTTTGGGTGTGGCAGTTGCGATCGCCAATATTATCCAATATCTTGTCGGGGCGGAAATTTACACTTTTCCTGCTAACACTTACGGCTATTTGCCCGCTGCCATTAACTTTGGGACTGCGGATAAACCAATTCCGATTCGTACTGTTCAAATAGTAATTTTTGCGGTATCTGTAGCTATTGTAGCTGTCTTAACTTACTTAATAAATTTTACTAAATTTGGCAAAGCAATGCAGGCTGTGGCTGAAGATGCTACTACTTCTAGTCTGTTGGGTATTGATACTGATAGATACATTGTTTTGACGTTTTTTGTGAGCAGTTTTCTGGCTGGTTTGGCGGGGAGTTTGGTGGGTTCTAGTGTTAGTATTGCTGGGCCGTATTTTGGTATTGCTTTTGGTTTGAAGGGTTTGGCGGTGATTGTGCTGGGTGGGCTGGGGAGTATTCCTGGGGCGGTTTTGGGTGGGTTTATCATTGGTTTGGTGGAGGCTTTTGTGCCGGGAGATTTTTCGGCTTATAAGGATGCTGTTGCTTTTGCCATATTGTTTATTATGCTATTAGTTAGACCGCAGGGTTTGTTTGGACGGCGTTTGATTCAAAAAGTGTAAAATAGATAATTAGGTGATTAAAATTGGGGCAACCACGGGGGGACTGCCCCTACAGAAACTAATTATATCGGAATGATTTAACCGCAGAGGACGCAGAGAACGCAGAGAACGCAGAGAAAGAGAAGAGAGAAATGAATGATTATGATGGGACTGAATTTGAGATGAAGTTGGTATTTAAGTATGTTTCTTATTTAAAATAAAATCATGGCTGCATTTTTTACTACTTATGGGTTTCTGATTGTCTCGATGTTGTTGGGTGCAATGTTGGGAATGTCGCTATATTTGCCTCTAATGACTGGTCAGTTGTCTCTCGCTAGCCCTGGTTTTTATGCGTTGGGTGGGTATATTGCGGCGATTTTGTCTACGACGGTGTTTAAGCCGACAGGGGGTTTATTTCCACTGCCATTGTTGTTATTGGAGATGATAATTGCAGGGGCTGTTTCGGGGTTGCTGGGGATTGTGGTGGGAATTCCGGCGCTGCGGTTAAGCGGGATTTATTTGGCGATCGCAACTATTGCTTTTGTGGAAATTTTGCGGGTTTTATCGCTGAATCTGGACATCACTGGCGGGGCTGTGGGCATTTTTGGGATTCCGCAACCGTTTGCGACGCCGATCGAGTATTTGTGGATTGTACTACCTTTACTGTTGGTAAGTATGGCAATTGTCTATCGGCTGGAACGGATTCGGGTGGGGCGGGCTTTTGCCGCGATCCGCGCTGATGAGTTGGCGGCTGATGCGATCGGCATTAACCCAACTTTTTATAAGGTTTTGGCTTTCACGTTAGGTGCTGTTTTAGCTGGGGTTGTGGGTGCAGTTAGCGCTCATTTCCTGAATACTTGGAACGCCCGTCAAGGTACTTTTGATGCTAGTATTATTTACTTGACTTCTGTGTTGATTGGTGGTAGCCGAACGTTTCTGGGAGCAGTTTTGGGTGGGATGGTGTTTACTGCTTTGCCGGAGGTTTTGAGGGGAATGGCGACTATTCAGGGATTGCCGCTTTGGTTGGCACAATTTCTGCGGGATGGACGGTTAATTATTTTTGGGTTGCTAATTGTTTTGGGGACGATATTTTTTCCGCAAGGTTTGGTGACGCCGGAGTTGTTGAAGAGGTGGAGGAAGGGCGATCGTACTTCTGTTTAAAATTCATAAATCATCTGGAGTTAGGGAAAAAATCCCGCGCCATAAAACTTTTTATACAAAATTATTAGTCAATAAAGACAAAAATCCTTACTAAAAACGCTTTTGATTGCGGGTAATTAAACAAACATGGTATTCTGCCAAATCTTAATAGTTTTGTCACTGCTGCCGCTAGCCATAAACTCTCCTTCCGGGCTAAAATTAACAGAATAGACCGAGTTATTATGACCCGCAATATTACAAATTTCTTGACCGTCTTTCACTCGCCAAATCTTCAGAGTTTGATTGCTGCTGCTAGCCAGAATCTCGCCATCGGGACTAAAAGCAATAGAATCAACATACCAAGAATGTCCTGTGATCGTTAAAACTTCTTGCCAATCTTTGACCCACCAAATTTTAATGGTATTGTCATGGCTGCCGCTAGCCAAAAACTCTCCATTTGGACTGAAAGCTATGCAGCGAACGGAGTCTGTATGACCTGTAAGTGTGCGAATTAGCTTCCCATCTTTAACTCGCCAAATTTTGACGGTTCTGTCCCAACTGCAACTAGCAATAGTTTCGCCATCAGGGCTAAAAGCAACAAAATAAACTAAATTAGTGTGACCCACAAGGGTGCGAACTTCTTGCCCGTCTTTGACGCGCCAAATCTTGATTGTTTTGTCCCAACTGCTGCTAGCAATCAGAGTTCCATCTGGACTGAAAGCTGCGCCGTAAACTGAGTTACTGTGACCAATCAGGGTGCGGATTCCTTGTCCATCTTTCATCCGCCAAAGTTTTACTGTTTTGTCTTGGCTGCTACTGGCTAGCATTAGTCCGTCCGGGCTGAAAGCTACTGTATAAACTGAGTTAGCGTGTCCTGTGAGGGTGACAATTTCTTGCCCGTCTTCAACTCCCCACAGCTTGATTGTTTTGTCATCGCTGCCGCTGGCTACAACTTCTCCGTTGGGGCTAAAAGCCACAGAGTAAATTAAGTTTTTATGACCTGTGAGGGTGTGAATACATTGCCAGTTATAGGTTTGCTGTTGGGACTGGGCAGGTGTTGGGGCGGGTTTGACTGGCTTGGTAATTGTTTGAGGAATTGCTAGATCGATCGCAAATTGGGGATTAACTTCTTTTAATACTTCAACAGCCGTTTGATAGCGGCGGTTAGTAGCATTTTCAATCATTTTGTCTAAAATTTTCCCTAGTTGTTCACTTACCGGGTTGTTAGCCAAATACTGTCGCCATATCCAGGTATCTTCACCAGGATCGAACAGGTCAAAAGGGGAAACTTGAGTTAGCAAATACAAACAAGTTACGCCTAAACTGTACAAATCGCTGGTAAAAAATGCTTTCCCTCTAGCTTGTTCGGGGGCAATGTATTCGGGGCTGCCGATGCTGGTTCCTGTTTTGAGTAATGCTGTACCTGTAGCAATTTTGGCGGCGCCAAAGTCTACTAGAACTAATTGTTTGTCGGCGCGGCGGATGATGTTTCCGGGTTTGATGTCTCGGTGAATAACGTTGTGGGAATGGATGAAGTGAAGGACGGGTAATAAGCTATTGAGTAAGTCTTGAATTTGATTTTCTGTAAATCTGCCTTCTGTTTCTAAAATTTGTGCTAAATTTTGCCCGTCGATAAATTCTTGGACTACATATTGTCTGCTGTCTTGGATGGAATAGGCTAATAGTTCGGGAATTTGGGGGTGTTTGCCCAATTCGTCTAATCGCATTGCTTCTTGTTCAAAAAGTTCGGCTGCTTTTTTGCTGTTGCGATTGCTTGCGGAGGGGATGAGTTGGGTTTCTGGGGGTAAAAATTGTTTGATGACGCAGCGAGGTTTTGAGGGTTTATCTTCGTCAACGGCGAGGAATGTTCTACCAAAACCGCCTTGTCCGATCGCCTTTATAGCCCGGTAGCGATCGCGCAGCAGCAGTTTTGAACGGCAATTTCGACAAATTTTAGCGGCAGGAGGGTTTTGTGGCTTGGAACAGTTGGGATTTAGGCAGTAACTCATTCGATTTTAGATTTTGGATTTTAGATTTTGGATTTTAACTTTTTGAATATTTCCACAGCGCAGTAAATATTATACCTCTTGCACAAGTCACACTCCTATCGACTTGTAGGGTGCGTCAGACGAATTTCTAGGATGATTATCTAGGATGTATGTTCTGACGCACCTTACTATATATGCCAGTTGCGTCAGTTCTGTTTTAGAAGTTCCACATAACGGGGTTATCGTCTAAATGATCGGTGACTGTTCGCCCGATCGCATCAATCTCTTTTAATTCCTCTTCACTCAATTTTACCTCAGCAGCTTTAGCATTTTCGGCTGCTTGTTCCCCGTCGCGCGCGCCGACAATTGCATTTGTTTGTGGCTGGGAAATCAACCAAGCTAAAGCTAAGTTGCCCAAGCTTATCTGGTGGCGATCGGCAATTGGCCTGAGTTGACTTAATGCTGTTTGCACTCGGTCGTAATTTTCTTTGATGAACAGCTTATTTTTGGCGCGGTGGTCGCCTTCTTCAAACTTGTGTTCTGGCCCGAATTTACCTGTCAATATTCCTTGAGCTAGAGATGAATAGGCAATGATTGAGATATGATTGTCCACACAATAGGACATAGCATCTTTTTCTACCCAGCGCCAAAACAGAGAATATGGCGGTTGCAAGCTGTCGATGCGTCCGTATTGGGCGGCTTCTTCTATTTGGGCGCGGGAAAAGTTTGAAACGCCGATCGCGCGAATTTTTCCCTGTTCTTTTAACTTGTTCAGGGCGTCCATTGTGTCTGCAATTGGCACTAATTCGGAATTCCAAGTGCCAGCGGGCAAGTGGATTTGTAAAGGTCGATATAATCGGTGTTGAGGTTTTTTAGCGATCGATCGCAGGCTTCGATTACCAACTCGGGTTTCAGGTGGTTGGCGAAAACTTTGCTAGCATAAACTACTTGCGATCGCACATCTGAAAGCGCTTGACCGATAATTTGTTCCGAATGCCCTTCTCCATAAACCTCAGCCGTATCAAAGGTGGTAATACCTGCCTCAAAAGCGGCGCGCATTGCTTTGACAGTTTCAGCATCCTCAATTCCCACCCACATCCGCTTCCCAGCTTGCCAAGTCCCCATAATTATCGGGGTAATCTGAATTTGTGATGTTCCCAATTGTCGCTTTTGCATACCCTAAGTCCTCATTTATATTTTTAGTATTCACCCTCAAGCTGTCTAATCTTAACAGAAAAAAGTTGGGTAGTCATGCACAGTAATGCTATCGTTTTATTTTGCAATAAAGAGTGACGTATAAAGTTAAAAATTAAAAAGGGGAGAATCTCACTTTTGCAGCTAAGGATCGCGAATTAAATAACTTACAATTTTAATTGTTATTGTGGGATGGGCGTCCCGCCCGTCACTCTTTCAAGAGTGGAAGTTATTTAATTCTCATTCCTAAGCTAGAAATTGGAGTTAGGAGTCAGGAGCCAGTAGGAAAAAATTCAGAAGCAAGAAGGAAGAAGCCAGAAGAAGTATTTTTACAAATATGAGATGCTCCCCTTATGGTAGTCTAAAACTACTTTGTAAAGCAATAATTTAATGCTCTAAAATCACTTCTGCATTTTGTGTTGCTTGAGAACTTTAGCGGGACTGATAAATGAAATGCCCTGAGAAGAAGAGGTACTAATCATGACAGCTTCAATGACAGGCTCATAAACCGTTTTTTCTGCAACCCACTCCACAATAAAGTTTGCACCTGAGCCTCCACTTGTATCATCTGCTGCAATGAAAAAGTCTGTAGAAGCAAGCGGCTTGAGTTCTACTGGACTCTTAATGTCCTGCCTAATCAATTTCCCCTCACTATCGTAGTAACGCACCGAAGTAATAATAATTGAATTCGTCAGATCCGTATTGCGGATACTGAGGGTCGCTGACAAATTCATGACTTGATCCTGGCTATTGTAGTGATAAATATGTGAGTAAATAGGGACATATACGGTTTGTCCCATCACAACTTTTGTTTGATCTAACGGGACTGCTCTCAGTGAGGTTTCACGTTTTGTATCAGGTTGTTGCCTTTGTGAGGTAGTTTGGTCTGAACAAGAACTCAGGACGATCGCCCCTAGCGCCCAACCAACCCAGAAATCATGTTTCAACTTCATCGGCATTCATCCAAATACACCACATACATTGCAGTTACGTCTAAAGCAGAAAGCAGAGTGCACCTTCTCTCTCGTTTGAGGCGGCTTAGTGATAAGGTTTGAGTGGCAGTTCAACCTGGAAAGTTGAGCCTTTGCCCACTGCACTTGTCACCTGTATTTGTCCGCTGTGTGCCTTGACAATTTGTTCGACGATCGCTAACCCCAGCCCAAAGCCTCCACTCTCCTGCGAGCGATCGGTGTCTACTCGATAGAAGCGATCGAAAATATAGGGTAAGTCCGCTTCTGGAATACCGATTCCCGTATCGATTATCTGAATGACTGCCAAATTGGAATGAAGAACTAGGCGTATCTGTATAGTTCCGCCAACGGGAGTATATTTACAGGCATTGTAAAGCAAGTTTTCGACTACTTGCCGTAGCAAATCAGGATCAGCCAATAATTCAATCCGTTGTTCCGGTGATTCGCAGGTTAGTTTGATATTTTGGACTTCTGCAAGTGCGAGAAACTGGGTTGCTAAATTGCTGAGGAACTCGTTGAGATTGATTAACCTGAGCGATTCCGGCGCAAGTTGCCCCTGATGACGAGCCAACAGCAGTAAATTATTCACGAGCGCTCCCATTGATTTTGCGCTATCTACAATGTTTTCTAAGGGAGGATGGTAACGTGAATCATCACCCGCGATCAGCAACCCAAGCTGGGCATTAGTGAGAATGGCAGACAGGGGCGATCGCAACTCGTGAGAGGCATCGGCTGTAAAGCGCTGAAGCTGCTGATAGGCTTGCCGAATCGGTTGCATCGCCAGCCCGCTGAGAAACCAACCTGTGAGGGCAATTAAGCCCAGTGTCAGCGGGACAGCGAGAGTTAGCACAATCTGAAGCTCAGTGAGCCTGTTTTGAGTTTCTGTCAAAGGAGTTGCAACCTGAAGATAACCGAGTACCCCAGTTCTACCTTCAACGGGTAATGTCACCTGACGCAGCCAGATTCCTGTTCCCAAAAGTGGATCGGTCGATCGAACTGTGAGATAACCAAAGGGCGTATTTAACTGCTCTGGGGAAGGAGTCCCAAAAAAACGAACGAGCCGCCTTTGTGCGTTATACCAGCGTACATAAATCAGATCTTCTGCAAGGGGATGAGAACCACTGCCTAACAAAGGGACATGACTCAGATCGACCTGGTTTTGGTTTTTGCGAACTTCATAATGTACGCTGGCAGCCATGACTCTAGTTTTGTCATACAGCAGTCGGTCAAGGGCTTCTAGTTTATCTTTTACCTCAATCTGATAAATCACCCCTGCAAACAGCACGAGAATGCTTCCCATGGAGAGGGTGAACCAACGAGCCAGATTGCGACGACTTTGATTAAACACGACTTGCCTTCACGATCGTTACTTTTCAGGGGAAGTGAGGCGATAACCCATACCGTAAATGCTCTCAATCCAGTCTGCCGATCCTACAGCCTGCAAGCGTTGGCGGAGTTTGCGAATTAGAACCGTAATTGCATTGCTCTCTGGTTCAGTCCCCCATTCCCACACAGCTTGTTCAATCTGATTCCGAGTCAAAACCTGTCGAGGATGACGCATAAAATACTCCAACAACTGAAACTCGCGACTGGAGAGGGAAACAGTTGCACCTTGTCGCTCAACAGTCAGAGTATCGAGGTGGAGTTGTAGATCCTCAAGGCTGAGCGTATCTCCTTGCCAAAGGGGCGATCGTCGTCTTAATGCCCGCACTCGTGCCATAAATTCAACCAAATCGATCGGTTTCACCAGGTAATCATCTGCACCTGCGTCTAAGCCGGTCACTTTTTCTGGCGTGGTATCTCTTGCCGTGATCATCAAAATCGGCGCTGTTTTCCCTGCTGCTCGATATTGACGACAGAGATTTACCCCACTGATATGTGGCAACATCCAGTCCAAAATCAACAAATCATATTCTTTTTCTGATAACAGCCACTGTGCCGTCTGTCCATCTTTTACCCCATCCACGCTATGTCCTGCTTGAGACAGCACTGTTTGAAGTGGCATCAGTTGCTTTGGATCGTCCTCCACCAGCAAAACTCTCATATCTCGGCTCGCCTCCTTCGCAGCTTGCAGTTTTAAGAATTATTAGAGTTTGAGGCGATTCGCGCATCTTCTTTAAGCTAGATTTTAGGAGATATCCAGTTGTATTAAAGTGCCAATATAGCAATCCTAAATGATTCAGATAAATTTGTAGGGGTAGTGCTAAGAGTGCCTACCCCCTATCTATCGGGCAACCACGGGAGGATTGCCCCTACAATAATTATGCACATGATTTAGGATTGCTATAGATAGTAAGAGCCTCAGAATCAATGGGAAAGAATAGCGGATGATTAGACGTTGGCTGCAAGTCTCAGGCGCAGAGTTTTGGTTGCCATTGCCGTTTGTGGCGATCTCGTTTTGGGTTGGTTCCAGTTTCCTAATGGCTCAAGAATTACAACAACCCCAGATAGTAAAGAATAAACTTCAGGCAGATACCCAGCTTAAAGCAACGGTGTCTGTCAATATATTGCTGATCAACGCGGTGATTAACCGAAAACAAGGAACCACCCAGGTTGCGGTAGAAACAGCAGAACCCATTTTGAAGCGATTGGAATTAGAATTGCCCATGACTGACGCAACCCAGATAGAGGCAGCCATCGCGCAAGAACTACAGTTATCACGTCAAAATGTTCGCCAGTTAGTCCGTTACGAAATCGTTGAATAAGTTTATTGTTTCAATATTGCGATCGCATCCAGTCAAATAAGGTTGTTAAATTTATAGGTTTCCTCGCTGCGATCGAGCAACTCCTCAAGCGGCAAGGAGAGCCAAATACTCTTGCCACTTGAGAATTAATAACTACTGAGTGATGATTTCGTTATTGATCGAAATATTCGGTGCAATTTGCCGAGCAATTTGTTCTGCCAATGCTTTTTGTTCTGCCGTTTGAACGCGCCCTGTTAAAACAATCGAATTATCCCGATCGTCTGCGTCCAAATCGAATGGCTTGAGGGTACTATCGGACTCTAAGGCATCTTCTACGCGATCGGCAATATCGTCAATGTCTTGATTCTGAGGCGTCTGTGCGGTCGTGGTTGCAGGCGCAGAAGCGGTTGGAACAGTCGTATTTCCAGTGGTCCTTGTGGGAGCAGAAGTAGATGGAACAGTTGTCTGTGAAGTATTGGGGGGGGTGCAAGCACCTAAACCCAAAATTGCAACAGTGCTGACGCTGATTCCTTGCACCAATAGCTTTAATAATTGCATATTCTTTGTTTGTTTTGTTTGTTGTGAAACGCAATTTTGCCGATAAAACTCAGGATGAAGTCTTTGAGCATTTCAACTTAACCAGTGAATGTAAAAGAGTTCATCTATCAAAAGTAATGTTTTTGACAACCCTATTAATAAAAGGCAACAATAAATCAAATCCAGTGAACTAAAGTTGGCAAATTTATAAGTTATCTTAATTGGTTCTCTGCCTAAGTATAGGGAGCAAATGTGATCCAAATGTGAGTAACAGAAATTAGTCGCTCACTTTTCCCTCACTTTCATCAATGACGCTAGAAATAAGACGAAATAATAAATAAGCAGTTGCCTTGACAAGAAACGTTATGACTACAACCAATGTAGAAAAATTAGTAGAACACTCTTGGCATCACCTCTCTGTCGAGAAAGTGGCTCGGATTTTAGAGACTGACCTGGAAATAGGTCTATCTTCTGAGGTGTCAGCCGAACGGCGCGAGATTTTCGGCCCCAATCAACTAACGGCTCAGAAGCCGCAAAGTGCCTGGTTGCGATTTCTTAAGCAACTGAATCAGCCGCTAATCTACATTTTGTTAGCTGCTGGGATAGTAACAGCATTTCTGAAAGAGTGGATTGATTCAGGGGTAATTGTGGGGGTTGCTCTGACGAATGCCACCATTGGTTTCGTTCAAGAGTCAAAGGCAGAGAATGCGATCGCCGCTTTAGCAAAATCTGTTGCAACTGAGGCAACCATTCTCCGCCACGGTCAAAAGCAAGTGGTTTCATCCAGTGAACTGGTTCCTGGCGATCTCGTCTTGCTGTCTTCTGGGGATAAAGTGTCTGCGGATCTGCGACTGATCGAAGTCCGTGACTTACAGGTTGATGAATCAGCGTTAACGGGAGAATCTGTCCCGGTTCAGAAGCAATCCCAGGCGCTAGAGGCAGACGCTGCACTGGCAGATCGCACGAACATGGCCTATACCGGCAGCCTGGTAACGTTTGGACAGGGACGCGGACTCGTCGTCAGCATCGGTGACATGACCGAGACGGGACACATTTCCCAACTCATGCAGCAAAGTACCACACTGGAAACCCCACTGAGTCGCAAAATTGACAAATTTAGCAAAACCTTGCTCTATGTCATTTTAGCTTTGGCTGCCTTCACCTTTGCAGCAGGCATTGCCCAGAGATTTTCTTGGGTTGAGGTGTTCAAGGCATCTGTGGCACTTGCAGTCAGCGCAATTCCTGAAGGCTTACCCGCGATTTTAACGGTGACACTGGCGATCGGGGTTTCCCGGATGGCAAAGCAGCACGCCATTATTCGCAAACTTCCGGCAATTGAGACGCTGGGGAGCACCACCGTGATTTGTTCTGACAAAACCGGAACCTTGACTGAGAATCAAATGACAGTTCAAGAGATTGATGCCGGTGGAAAGCGATATCGGGTTAGCGGTGGAGGATATGCACCAGACGGGGAAATTTCTGTAAATGGACATTCCGTTGACCTGGCGATCGCACCTGCCTTATATGAATGCCTGCAAGCAGGACTGTTGTGCAACGATTCGCATCTAGAAGTGCAGGATGGAAACTGGACTGTAGTCGGTAGTCCAACCGAAGGGGCGCTGGTTGCGGTAGCCCAAAAAGCGGGGTTAATTACTGAGAAACTGGAGGAAGCGTTTTCCCGGCTCGATACACTGCCGTTTGAATCTCAGTTTCAATACATGGCAACCTTACATGACGATCGCCCAGAACGGTTGATTTATGTCAAGGGTTCGATTGAGGCAATTCTCAAACGGTGTCGCCAGATGCTCGATGAACAGGGAGAGGCGAGATCCCTCAACCCCGCGCCGATCGAGCAAACCGTGGACAGAATGGCAAAAAAAGGGTTACGAGTTCTGGCACTTGCTAAGAAAGTTGTACCCGCTTCTCAATCTTCAATTGACCATTCTGATATTGAGCAAGGGTTAACTTTTCTGGGGTTGCAAGGCATGATCGACCCGCCTCGCCCCGAAGCGATTCAAGCGATTCAAGCCTGTCGATCTGCGGGAATTCAGGTCAAGATGATTACGGGCGATCATGCCAAAACAGCAGCAGCGATCGCGCACCAAATGGGACTAAATCAAACCCAAGAGGCTCCCGTTTTTACCGGTCAAGAACTCGCTCAAATGAACCAGCAGCAATTCGCCAATGCTGTTGAACAAAGCTGCGTGTTTGCTCGTGTCGCACCAGAGCAAAAGCTCCGCATTGTCGAAGCACTTCAGTCTAAGGGCGAGATTGTGGCGATGACTGGAGATGGAGTTAACGATGCTCCCGCCCTGAAGCAAGCTGACATTGGGATAGCGATGGGTATTACAGGCACCGAAGTTACAAAAGAAGCAGCGGATATGCTGTTGACAAACGACAACTTTGCTTCGATCGAGAAAGCAGTTGAGGAAGGACGCACGGTTTATAAGAATCTGCTGCGGGCGATCGCCTTCATCCTGCCCGTGAATGGTGGAGAGTCCATGACCATCTTGATTGCCGTACTTCTGGCAACCCCACTACCCATTTTACCAGTACAAATTCTCTGGCTGAATATGGTCAGTTCAGTTGCATTGAGCTTACCGTTGGCATTTGAGCCGCCCTCTCCCAATGTCATGCAACAGCCACCTCGACCTGCCAATGAACCGCTTCTGTCTCGTAGGCTGACCGCTCGGATTCTGACAGTTTCGGTATTTAACTGGATTGTGATCTTTGGGATGTTTGAATGGATCGTCCAAACCACAGGTAATGAAGCTCTAGCCCGGACGATGGCAATTCAAGCATTGGTGGCGGCCGAAGCTTTTTACCTATTAAGCATCAGTCGCTTCGTTCCGGCGATCGTCGCCAAACTACGCGGTAAAGATGAATCAGTTGGCTATGCGGTAGCGATCGGCATTGCGGCTATTTTCATTCTCCAATTCCTGTTTAGCCAATGGGGCATTATGAATCAGTTATTCGACACAGAAGCTTTGGATCTAATCCAAGGCTTAATTTGTATCGGATTCGGACTGCCAATGATTCCTTTGTCAGCTTTGCTAAAGCGTTTTGCACCTCTGAACTAAGTGGTTTTTGTGATACGGCTATTGCCAGCAACTTTACACACTATTTACCAAATTTGTAGCGTTGAATATTAAATATTTCTCATGAATTACCAAAACCTCAAACGTGCTAGCGGTCTATTTACTAATCATCGAAACGCAGAGCAGGCGCTAGTTGAGCTAAAAAGCCGGGGCTTCCCCATGCACAAGATTTCAGTGATTGCTAAACCTTCTGACCATGATGATTTGGACTCTTTGGGAGTGCAGCAAATTTTAATCACAAGAGCAACAGGTGCACAAGTAGGCGCGATCTTAGGCAGCATAGGACTAGGTTCATTAGCGTTAATTGTTGGACTCAGCAGCCTGCTAATTCCCGGTATTGGTCAGGCATTAGCGCTGGAAAGCCTTTTAGCAACTTTCGTTGGAAGTGGGATTGCTGCAACTGCTGGCGGTCTATATGGCGCACTTCAAGGATGGTTGGTGCCAGAAGAACAAGCAAGAATTTACAACGGCAGATTTAACCAGGGAGATTATTTGATCGTCATGGAGGCAAGAGAAAATGAGATCGTGATTGCTGAACCTGTCCTTAAACGTTGGGAGATTCTGACGTGGCGTGTCTGTGATGCTACCTAAATTCAAGGTCAGAAAGGAGGATTACCTTCGAGGAATTTAGTCCCGCGAAATAGAACGTCTAAAACCACTTAAAAATTTGACGGTCGATGATTTTGGGCGATCGCTCTCTTACTCCTGACATACGGATCGACAAGTTCCACCACCCGCCGATTCGGCAACCGCGATCGGGTCGGCAACACTTCAGAAGAGACTGTTAAAAAAAATTAAAAACCAGTACAATTAAGAGCAATTAGCATCCTGTAAGGGTTGGGAAATCATCCATATCTACCAAAAAAATTGCACTTTAAAAACGATCAGATCGCCGAGGCCACCCATAAATCTCGTTTCAGCTTCTTCAGCATTCATCCAAATACACCACATAAATTGCAGTTACGCCTACAACAGAGTGAACCGTCTCCTGTAGACTAAAACGGTAGTTAATCTGTTAATTTCTTTGAGGAAAACGAGTTTATGGGAGGAGTATCGGTGATAGAGTCGATTGTAGCGCAACAAACTCCCTTGAGCAGCGAGCCTGCTACAAATAGCCAAACGGCAGGAGTCATTCCTGAATTGGTCATCATCTTGATCATTCTCCTGCTGATTGCCACTGTTGTGGCACTCGTAACTCAACGGTTGCGAATTCCCTATGTAACGGGCTTAGTGTTAGCAGGCTTGCCGATTACGGAGGTTTTGTCGCGTCGAATTGGTTTAGACCCATCTTTAGTATTAAATCTTTTTCTACCCATTCTTATTTTTGAAGCATCTATCAATACGGATATCAGCCGTCTCCGCAGTACCTTTAAGCCGATCGCGCTGCTGGCGGGTCCAGGCTCGATCTTTTCCTCAGCAATTATCGCTATTCTGGTTAAATTTGGGCTAGGACTAGACTGGATTCCGGCGTTGCTGATCGGAGTCATTCTAGCAAACACTGATACCGTCTCGATGATCGCGGTTTTTAAGGAGATCCGTGTGCCTTCTCGATTGTCCACCATTGTTGAGGGAGAAACTCTGTTCAATGATGCGGCTGCTCTAATTTCATTTAATTTGCTTTTGGTAATTTATGCGACAGGCTCTCTCACCCCTATACAAGGCTTGAAGGAGCTGCTCGTGGTTGCTTTAGGTGGGGCAGTGGTCGGGGGTGTTTTAGGTTATTTGAGCGTGCCGATATTTGTTCGCTTAAACGATCCGTTGAGTAGCCTTTTGCTAACCGTCGCTCTAGCATTGGGAACCTTCCAAATCGGACAATTTTTAGGCGTATCGGGCGCAGTGGCGGTGGTCATCACCGGACTTGTTTTTGGCAACATTGGGCTGCCTCGCAGTTCGTCTGCCTCGGATCGGATTACCTTGCTGAGTTTCTGGGAATACGCTGGTTTTGGCGTCAATACGTTTATTTTCCTGCTGATTGGGATTGAAATTAACCCGCTAACGCTGTGGAGAATTTTGCCATCCATTTTATTCGTCATTCTGGCCTATCAACTGGGACGAATTCTCTCGGTCTATTTGTTCTTAGCGGGGCTGCGCTGGTTCGATCGCCCCATTCCGCTACGCTGGCAGCACATTTTGGTTTTAGGGAATATTAAAGGGTCTCTATCAATGGCCTTAGCTGTTGCCATTCCCTTGACCCTACCAGGACGGGATAACATCATTGCCCTGGTGTTCGGTGCAGTTTTATTCTCCTTGGTCGGACAGGGATTAAGTTTACCGTGGATGGTAAAACGACTAAAAATTAGCCGTGTTTCTGATGTAATGCAGGAAACTGGGCAGTTACAGATTCAGTTGATCGCTTCCAAAGCGGCTCAAGATGAGCTAGATAGTTTGCTGAAATCTGGCGTGTTGCCCAAGGCAGTTTACGAGGAGTTATGGGCATCGTATCAAGCACGAATAGCACAGTCTGAGCGAGTGCTGCGCGATCTCTACAATCAACATCGAGCAGGGCAACTAGAGGGCGATCGCAGCGGGCTAGATACGATTCGACGGCGATTGCTTTTAGCAGAAAAAGGAGCCGTTAGCGATGCCCTCCGCAAGCGAATTGTCCCAGAGGATCTGGTTCATCCTTACATCAAAGATTTGGATGAGAAACTTCTAACGTTGGCAGATGACTAGCCCGAATGCCGAGGTAATCAATCATCTGGTGAACTAGCTCTGGACGGGTGACGACCAAGATAGTAGAGCCTGCTTCAAGAACTGTATTGCCGTTCGGAATCTCCAGATTGGCGCAGGCATGGCATTGATAACCAATAATCAGCGAACCTGTTGGAAAACGAGGGTCTTGAGCAATTTGAGCAACAGTGCGACCTGCCACCTTGCAATCGCCTGGAACTGGCAGCTTTAGTACCTCGACTTGCCCGTGTTCAAAGTGCATCATAGACTCGATTTGGGGGTATTCAATCGCATTCGCCATTGATGCAACTGCCAAATCAATAGTGCTGATGATGTGACTGGCTCCGGCAAGTCGATAGGCTTCCATGAATTCGCGATCGCGCATTCGCACCACAATATGGGAAATGCCATAGCTTCTGGATAGGGTGATCAGCGCTAAATTCAGTGCATCGTCCCTGAGTGCAGCAACGACGGCGTTTGCTTGTTTAATTCCGGCTTCCAGAAGCACCGTTGTGCTCACGGCACTGCCTTCAAATGCCATCACTCCGATTTTTTCTCGAGCAAAGCGACAGGCCAGCGGGTCGGCATCGATGATTGCAACCGTATGACCGACTTTTAATAACTGCTGGGCTAAACCTAGCCCCATCATTCCTGCTCCACCAATTAATACGTACATGACTATTTGTCACCCCAAAAATTAACTTTACAGAGCGATCGCTATTAGCGATCTTGTGTTGGGTTTCTATCAGTTTAATCGGCTTGTGGGGTGGCTTATACCGGGCTTACTTATTACCTGTTCCACAGTTAATTTAATCTGTTTTTGGGGTAGGCATTGCTAGCCTGCCCCTCAAGGGATGTTCCTCAGTTAAGTGCGTAGCGGGAACGCTACATAATCTTAGGCACTTTAAAAAACTCCCCATCGCGATCGGGAGCTCCCTCCAAAATACTTTCTCCCTTAGCAAAAGGTTGCAAATCGTCTGATCGCATTACATTACTAACATCGATCGCCCGCGTTGTCGGCTGCACCTTACTTGTATCTAGTTCACTCAATTGCTCGAAATAATCCAAAATACCGTTAAGTTGACCAGTAAACTGCTCTTCTTCTTCCGGCGTTAATTCCAATCTCGCTAAATTCGCGACTTTCCGAACTTCTTCTCTGTCTATCATAAAAATTGGGAATGGGGAATTGGGAATGGGAAATTGGGAATGGGGAATTGGGCATAGGGAATTGGTTATTTGTTATTAGAGAAACGACTAACTACCAACTATTAACCACTAACTATGCCCCATGCCCATCCTAGTTAAAAATACACATCAATTTGCGATCGACCTGTCGTCTTCAGCCAATTTTGTACCTCAATGTAATTGTTCGGGGCCAAGCGAATAGCCTCCTTCCAATAATCTGCAGCTTTATCAAACAGCCCTTCCGCCCCTTCAATATTGCCAGCTTCCTTTTCCTTTTCCCCTTGATAGTGGTAAATTACAGCAATATTATTTAGTGCTTGTGGCATTCTCGGATTTAGATCCAAAGCCTCGCTGTAATATTCCAAAGCTTTATCGTGTTCGCCGTTGCTAGTATGGATCAGCCCCATATTGTACAAGACATAACTGCGATCGTAAGGATCTTCCTCCAGCTTCAGCGCTTCATGATAATTGTCCAGCGCTTCAGCATATTCGCCATCTGCTTGAGCTGACATACCATCCCGGTAATAAGCAAAAGCTTCCTTCGCCTGCTTTTTGGCTGGCATAATCTTGAGGATGATATCAGCCATTACCGTGAAACTTTTGTCAATAAAGTTATCGTTGCGTTGAGTTCTTGGCATATGCGATTCTTTGGTTAGTGGCTAATCCGAAAAATTAGCCTGTAAAGTTTTCCTATTAATAATTGCGCCACTGTTGTAGTGGGCCGTTGTGTTGAGAGCGCTAAAAGGTTTAGTCGATCGCAAGTGCGAACCTTAAAACACGCCCTTGGGTTTAACACCCGCGCAAGCTCTATCTATTTTATATAAGTCTTGCAAGACTGGCAAAAAAACTAGATTTCTTTAACATATCTCTGGCACTCTACACAAAACTTACAAAAACCCGCGCCGAAGGGAAAAGTTCTGCTGGAGGGTGGAGGGGCAATCCTCTCCTCTTCGATGGCTTACCTTCGGATTGCTTTGGTAACGCCAACGGGCGATCGCACATTGTACCTTACTAACTGTACCCATAATCCCGCTCCTTGGCCCTCAGAGCAAACAACCAAATACCCTGCCTAGGAGAAATTCCATCACAAAGTTTTATTAAGCTATCCGAGTTTAGCCCATACTTAAAAGCTATTCGGCAAAACACTAGCAATATTTTGCCCCAAAGTCAATCGATTTTAGATTTTAGATTTTAGATTTTAGCATTGACCCCACGGATAAATTCGGGGGGCAAGTTTCTCGGATACAGGTTTTTTATTTCTGGACGAATGAATCCGGGGGCTTGTATCCTGGATGCTTGATTGTCAAGGGCAGCCTCAAAAAAAATCAGAAACCCGATCGCCAAAACCAGCTCGAATTCCCGCAATATATAATAAAAATAACCGGGTAATTTTCACAGAGAGAAACCTATGGCTCCGAATCCCACCATTATGCAAGCCGTCGAACAACTTGGCTACCGCGTTACGGTTGGAGACGTGGCGGCAAAAGCTGGATTAGATGTCAATTTTGCCCAGCGAGAACTATTAACCCTCGCCTCCGAAGCAGGCGGCAACCTGCAAGTAGCAGAATCCGGCGACATCGCCTACCTATTTCCCAAGAACTTTCGAGATATTTTGCGAAACAAATTCTGGCGCTTGCAGTTGCAGGAATGGTGGCAAAAAATCTGGCGCATTTTATTTTATCTGATTCGGATATCTTTCGGCATAGTGCTGGTAGCTTCCATCCTCTTAATTTTTGTTGCTATCACGATTTTACTCTCCAGCGGCGATAGCAATAACAGCGGCGGCGGAGGAGGAGACGGTGGTGGAGGGGGCGGCAGAGGCGGTGGCTTTTCCTTTTTTCCCTACTTCTGGAATGACCTAATCTGGATATTTTACTGGAACCATGACCAACCATACTACCAGCAGCGATCGCGCTTAACTGGCCAAAAACCCGAGATGAGTTTTCTGGAAGCAGTTTTCTCCTTTCTCTTTGGAGACGGCAATCCCAATCACAATCTAGAAGAGCGCAAGTGGAGCGATATTGCCGCCGCAATTCGCAACAACCGAGGCGCCGTCGCCGCCGAACAAATTGCTCCATATCTAGACAATCTCGGACAAGGATACACCCGAGACTACGAAGAATATATGTTACCGGCTCTCGCCCGTTTTGACGGCCGCCCGGAAGTCAGTCCCGAAGGGCAAATAGTCTACCATTTTCCGCAATTGCAAACCACAGCCACCGAGAGAAATTCTGAACCAGTAGCAGCTTATTTGCGAGAAATGCTGTGGCGTTTCAGCAACGCCAGTTCCGGTCAAATTATGCTTGCAGCAGGGTTAGGAGCTGTTAATCTTGTGGGTGCATTAGTTTTGGGTAATCTATTAACTAATAATTTAATTGCCGGTGGATTTATCGGTTTCGTCAGCGCTGTTTATCCCATAATCCTGATTTATGGCGTCGGATTTCTCGCCATTCCTTTAATTCGCTACTTCTGGATTCAGTGGAAAAATAGCCGGATAGAATCCCGCAATCAAGAGCGTCAGCAGCGAGCAATGTTATTAAACGAACCCGATGCCAACTTGCTCAAAAAACTGACCTACGCCCAGGAATTTGCAGCAGAAAACGTTCTGACTGGAGAAGACTTAGCATATACAACAGAAACTGAATTAACCCAACAAGAACTAGAACAGTCAGCCAAAATAGATGCGGAATGGCAGCGCCGGATTGGTCGCTCGGACAACTTGTAATAATAATTTAAAAAGCAGTTCTTTGTTGTTAAGTTAGGTTGCACTAAAATCTTGCACCCTTTTCAATAATAGGCAGTATGCCTGTTCTACAATAAAATATTTTTGTTGGGGAACAGGCTTTGAGTTCGTTGCTAAGAATTATGAAAAATATCAATCTTTATGGATGTCAGAAGCTTTTCTAATTCGAGTTTTATTAAATAAGCTTAGGTCGTTTAAAAATCAAACAATTTTGGTCATACTTCGAGTCGTGATCCAGAGCCACAAGTTCCCATCCCTCCTCGCCCAAATGATTAACAAATAGATGCAGCGAGCCTTGTTTCCAATCTCGCTGTTCTTCACCGTTTACATATAAACTAATCAGCTTGTTTCCAAAAGGATACATATTCGCATCCACAAATAAATACTCCCACTTTTGCATAGCAATCCTTAATGTAGTTAGTCATTAGTCATTAGTCATTAGTCATTAGTCATTCCCAATTCCCAATACTTAAGCTACGGGGTTCCTGGCCTGCCACTACGCGGTTCCTGAGCGTAGTCAAAGGGCGGTACAAGTTCCCACTTTCCAATTCGCAATTCCCTGTATTCAGGACACGGAAGCCACGGATACAGAAATAGCTGTTTTTCCATTCTTCCTTCTTCCTTCTTCCTTCTTCCTTCCCCCTGACATCCGTTATATCCGTTACATCCGTGGAGCGAATCCGTTGCCGAACTTCTTCCTTGCCCATTCCCAGCAGTTACTGGACTGCAATTCTAGCCAAAGTAGCACCTCGGTAATAGTGCAACAAAATCTGCTGGTAGCCGTATCCCTGTCTGGCCAAATTATAGGCACCCCACTGGCTCATTCCT
The DNA here is from genome assembly GCF_036701705.1 of Microcoleus sp. w1-18aA5. Lineage (NCBI taxonomy): Bacteria > Bacillati > Cyanobacteriota > Cyanophyceae > Oscillatoriales > Microcoleaceae > Microcoleus > Microcoleus sp. w1-18aA5. The sequence continues at coordinate 21,886 of NZ_JAUPTE010000013.1, forward strand.
ACAGCATGGCCGAAACCTTTACCAGCAACTTGAAAACCGGTAGGAGCTTGGCCGCTGTTCCTTGGGTTCCCACCGCCGGCATACTGAGGAATCACGGTAAACCGCGTACTCCTCAAATTTAAAACCCGGCGTAAATCTGCGCCAGTCATGACTCTAGAACCGCCATCTCCAACTACTTTCATCCTCAAAACGCTGCCGTGAGCGGTAGTGCGTTCTGGCTTCATCGAGATCACATTGCCCACGCCAGAAATCTTACTGCTGATTTGAGCGCGAGAAAAATTTTCTTTCCATTGGTAAACCGGCGCCCCTTGGTCAAAGTCAGGAACAGCACGCAGGTAAGGCAGAGGTTCTGTCCAAACATCCTCGACGTTTTCAGTATGTCCCCCAGACGCAGAGTGGAAGGCGGCTAAAATTATCTGACCGTTGTAGGCCAGAACTTGACCAGCGGTTGCATCGACTGCGGAATAAGTGCCAGAAGATTCTGTTTGCAATCCTTTGTAAACCTGGGAATACTGAGTGCTGTCCACGTCGTAAAGGTCGGTTTCGCTTTTCATTCGCTGGTGGATAGCGTAGGAACGGGCGGCGACTGCTTGGGCTTTCAAAGCCTCTTGAGGCCAATTGCCACTCATCTCGGCGCCGAGAACGCTGTAGAGATATTGTTCGATATCGACGTAGTTGATGGCAGTCAAGCCTCCTTTTTGGGGAACTAGAAGCGTGCGTCCCCGATACCAACGATCGCCAATCCAAACATAACCGTTCCCCGTGGGTTCGATCCAAACTTGGTTGGCAGCCCAGCGACCAATTGCCACTGTTCCCGATCGAAATTGAGCTGACTGAGAACTGTTTGCCGACAGTTCGCCCAAATTGCGCCCGCTACCATCGCGGATTGCAGCCTTAGTAGAACTGCCGACTTTTACCTGACTTGCCCCGTCTTGTACCGCCACTCGCAAGATCAGCGCGGCCTGTGCTGGGGCTACCATTGCCAGCCAAAACAACAGTGAAATCCAAAAGTAGCGTTTTTTTAATGTTGAAAAAACGGAACCAAAAAATACTCCTGACTGCATTTGAAAATTTTCCTCCTGTGCTGTATGAGTTTAAGAATTTTTAAGGGAAGGCAAGGGAAAAAGGAAGGGGAACGGAAGAAACAAAACGTTAGAATTGGGTGGATCGCTCTGTACGCTTGTCAAAAATGATTTTAGCGAAGAGATGTTCGCAGGAACAGCGATTTATCCCGGTTCCTGCCTGCGACTATTTCCTATATGTCGGATTTGTCGCACTCTGGATATATGTAACATATTTTTTAAGACTTAATTGAGGTGATTTGACTCTTGCAGATTACATTTCTCGGAACTAGCTCCGGCGTCCCCACGCGATCGCGCAACGTTTCCAGCATCGCCCTCCGCTTGCCCCAGCGAGCGGAACTCTGGCTGTTTGACTGCGGCGAAGGAACTCAGCACCAGTTTCTCCGCAGCGATCTCAAAGTCAGCCAACTGAGCCGCATTTTCATCACTCACCTGCACGGCGACCACATTTTCGGCTTAATGGGTTTGCTGGCTAGCTGCGGTTTGGCGGGGAATGTCAAGCGCATCGATCTTTACGGGCCTCCGGGACTTGAAGAATATTTGCAAGCTGGCGTTCGTTATTCTCAAACTCATTTTTCTTACCCGGTGAAGGTACACAAAATTCACGAGGGAGTTATCTATGAAGATGACGAATATATTGTTAGTTGTGGCCCTTTGAAGCACCGAGTTACTGCTTTTGGTTATCGAGTAACTGAGAAAGATCGTGCGGGACATTTTGATGTAGAAAAAGCGAAGGCCGCGGGCATTCCTTCCGGGCCAATTTACGGCGAGTTAAAACAAGGAAAGACGGTAAAGTTAGAGGATGGGCGACAGTTTAAAGGTACTGATTTTTGTGGCCCGGATCAAATCGGGCGCAAGTTTGTTTATTGTACAGACACGGTTTTTTGTGACGGGGCGGTGGAATTGGCGAAGGATGCTGATTTGTTGGTGCATGAAGCTACTTTTGCTCATCAAGATGCTCAAATGGCCTTCGATCGCCTCCATTCAACTTCGACAATGGCTGCTCAAGTGGCTTTGATTGCTGGGGCTAAACAGCTAATTATGACGCATTTTAGCCCGCGTTACGCTCCGGGGAATGCGATCGTCCTGGATGATTTGCTCAAGGAAGCGCAGGCTATTTTTCCGAATACGAAAATGGCCTATGACTTTTTGACTTACGAAGTTCCCAGGCCTGTTTAAAACTAGGGTTAATCTGACCAGAGATGTGACAGCATTTTCAATAAGGGCGATCGGGCGGGTTCTGGAACCCGTTCAAAACTTACTCATTGGCTGTGCTGTTTTGGAGTGGTTGAAATCTCAATGTCATGGTAAAATGTAAAAACTAATTCTATGGCGTTTTATGTCAAATCTTGAATTATTAGCCCAACTTCGGCAATTGTCTCGTCCTGAAAAGTTTGAAATGATGCTGTTTTTAATAGCAGAATTGGCGAAAGAAGAAGGAATTGTAATGGGTAATGAATCTGCTGAAATTATATATTCAGTGCATACTTCTAATAGTGCAGCAGAGCAATTGACGCAGTTACTATAAATAGAGCATAAACAAACTCAAAATGTTTAATAGTAGACGATATCCTTTTCAACCTAAACGAGATGGAATTGGTGTTTTAGCTGATGTTCCGTATCTGCCTTTAACACTAACTTATCAAAATCGTTCTGTTGAGGTTATGGGTTTACTGGATACAGGCTCTAGTGTAAATGTTTTGCCCTATAATGTTGGGGTGCAGTTAGGGGCAATTTGGGAAAATCAAAGATTTTCTGTTGTTGACGAGTTATGAAACTCGCATTTATTTAACTTAACGTTAAGTTTTTACTTCGACTCTCCTAACTCTTTGTATATTACGGGATTTTTACAGGATTGGCCCTGATTTAAGTAAGGTAACTTTACATCAATAGCCCACCCATTTTCTAGACAAAGTTTAGGAGATTATTGAATTGACTATCTGACTAGAATACATCCCTAATTTTTATGATTTTGAAAAATCGATATCAACTTCAAGAACGACTCAGTCAAAAAGCAGGCCGAGAAGTTTTCCTGGCTATTGACCAACAAACTGAACAACAAGTTCTAGTTAAAATTCTTTGGTTTGGTCAAAATCTTACTTGGGCAGATATAAAACTATTCAAGCGAGAAATAAAAACACTGAAAACCCTTTCTCATCCAGCGATTCCTCGTTATCTAGACTATATAGAAATCAACTCACAAAAGAATAAAGGAATCGCATTGGTTCAAACATATATTAGAGGAAAATCCCTGGAGCAATACTTACAATCTGGACATGGGTTTAGTGAAGCGGAACTGCGGCAAATTGCCCAGAAAATCTTAGAAATATTGATATATCTCCATGGACATCGTCCCCCTTTAATCCATAGAGACATTAAACCAAGCAATATTTTGTTAGCCGATGGTTTTGGAGATATTGCAGACCAAATCCACTTGGTAGATTTTGGAGCGGTCGGTACACAGACTATTGTAGAAAAAGGAACCATGACATTGGTCGGTAGCTATGGATATATGCCGCCCGAACAATTTACTGGACGCATTACTCCTGCGGTTGATCTTTATGGTTTAGGAGCAACTCTAATTTATTTAGTGACTGGTAAACACCCAACAGAACTACCACAAAAAAACCTGCAAATTCAATTCATATCTACTCCTAATATCAGTCCTGCTTTCACAAAATGGTTAAAGCAGATGACTGAACCCCATCTGGAAAAGCGGTTACCTAATGCACAGGTAGCCTTAGCAAAATTGCAACCCAAGTTTCAACTCCAGCCATATGTACCTGCGATTATTCTAGGTTTGTTTGTTATGACTGGAGCAATAAGCTACTTCGCATTAGGTACAAATATTCTATCCAGTCAATTACACAAAGATATAGCATTACGTGCAGATTTTTTTGGGTTGTATCCAACAGGTATATATGTAAAACCTGGTCAAGTTTTAAGAGTAAGAGCATCAGGTGTAATCATTGTTTGGCCAAACCATGGATCTTATGGGGAAGCCACTCCCGCAGGTAATTCCAACACCCTTTGCCCTCACGCAGAATGTTTCTTTCGTGGAAGACCAGCAGGAGTGCTAGTTGGGAAAATATCTGCAAGTGGTGAACTATTTGAAATAGGTGCGGACAAAGAGATAACTGTCATAAATGAAGGAGAATTATATTTAGGAATAAACGATCCACTTACTGGTGATAATAGTGGTCATTTTTCGATATCTGTTGACGTTCGTTAAGAGCTGATTTATAAAGTCTCCCGAAACTCCCTTGGTTCGTGGCTGGGCAGCAGAAGCCTTGGGCAAGTTAGGAAATGCTTCAGAATCCGTCATCAGCGCCTTGCTGTTACGTCTCGAAGATGGGAACGAGGATGTGCGTGGCTGGGCAGCAGAAGCCTTGGGCAAGTTAGGAAATGCTTCAGAATCTGTCATCAGTGCCTTGCTGCGAAGTCTCGAAGATGAGGAGGACTGGGTGCGCCGTGAGACAACAGAAGCCTTGGGTAAGTTGGGAAATCCTTCAGAAGCAGTCATCAGCGCCCTGCTGTTACGTCTCGAAGATGAAGAGGATAGCAGGCCTTGGTCGATAGTAGAAGCCTTGGGCAAGTTGAGTTTGAAATCTAGTGAGGTTTTGCCTGCTGTCGTGCAATGGATCTATCGCCCTCAAGATACACCATATGTCGGTTCAGGTATTGATGTGTTGTGGGATTTGGTGGCAAGTCAGGGAAATTGATCCAGGAATTACGCACTCCGACTCAAGAAACCCGGTTTGCCCGATCGCCCCCAAAGACGCCTTCGACGGCCCAGGAGAGCCAATGGTTGCTACAATCGGGGAGGGTATATGTTGTGGCTAACACTACAGCCCGTAACCCTGAAAGCTAATAGCTAAATTATTAAAAATCTGCCTCTCCTGCCATGTTTAAAAATCTGCTAGGCGACCCCAACGCGCGCAAACTGAGAAAATTTCAGCCTTGGGTAGCTGATATCAATATTTTGGAAGAAGACTTCCGCGCACTCTCAGACGACGGCCTCAGAGGCAAAACGGCGGAGTTTCAAGAACGTTTGGCAAAAGCTAAATCTCTCAACGAGGAGAAAGAGATCCTAGACGAAATCTTGCCGGAAGCTTTTGCAGTGGTGCGGGAAGCGGGACAGCGGGTTTTGGGGCTGCGCCACTTTGATGTCCAACTCCTCGGCGGCATTATTCTGCACAAAGGCCAAATTGCCGAAATGAAAACCGGTGAAGGCAAAACTCTCGTGGCGACGCTGCCGGCTTACCTCAACGCCCTCAACGGTAAAGGCGTACACATCATCACCGTCAACGATTATCTCGCAAGACGGGACGCGGAATGGATGGGACAGGTGCACCGCTTCCTGGGATTGACTGTCGGACTGATTCAGCAGGGCATGGATCAGGTGGAACGAAAGAAAAATTATAACTGCGATATTACCTACGCGACTAACAGCGAAGTCGGCTTTGATTATTTGCGCGACAACATGGCTACTGTCATGGAAGACGTTGTGCAGCGTCCTTTTAATTTCTGCGTGATTGACGAGGTTGACTCGGTGCTGATTGATGAAGCACGGACGCCTTTAATTATTTCCGGCCAGGTGGAACGCCCCAGTGAGAAGTATATGCGGGCGGCTGAGGTAGCTGCTGCTTTGAGAAAGGAAAATGAAGAACATTACGAGGTTGACGAAAAGGCTCGAAATGTGCTATTGACCGATGAAGGCTTTGGTGAAGCTGAGCGGTTGTTGGGTGTTACGGATTTGTACGACCCGGCTGACCCTTGGGCGCATTACATTTTTAATGCGATTAAGGCCAAGGAATTGTTTATTAAGGATATTAACTACATCGTCACTCCCGATCGCGAAGTGGTGATTGTGGATGAGTTTACGGGCCGGGTGATGCCGGGAAGGCGCTGGAGTGACGGTTTGCACCAGGCGATCGAAGCGAAGGAACGGGCGGAAATTCAGCCGGAAACTCAGACGCTGGCGACGATTACTTATCAGAATTTCTTTTTGCTTTATCCGAAGCTGTCGGGGATGACAGGGACGGCGAAAACTGAGGAGACGGAGTTTGAGAAGATTTACAATCTGGAAGTGACGCTGATTCCCACTAACCGGATTACGAGCCGCACAGACCTTTCGGATATGGTTTACAAGGCCGAGGCCGGCAAGTGGAATGCGATCGCCCAGGACTGTGCAGAAATGCACGATATCGGTCGGCCGGTGCTGGTGGGTACTACTAGCGTGGAAAAGTCGGAGTTGCTGTCGCGGCTGCTGCAGGAACGGAAAATTCCTCACAATTTGCTTAATGCTAAACCGGAAAATGTGGAGCGGGAATCGGAAATTATTGCTCAAGCCGGACGCAAGGGTGCTGTGACGATCGCCACGAACATGGCCGGGCGCGGTACAGACATCATTTTGGGCGGTAATTCTGAGTACATGGGCCGCCTGAAGTTGCGCGAGTATCTGATGCCCCGGATCGTGCGCCCCGATGATGAGGACGGGTTTTCGCTGGTGCAAGCGCCCGGTATTGGCGGCCGCCCCGCACCTCAAGGTTTTGGTCAAACTGCCAAAAAGGTAAAGTCTTGGAAAGCTTCGGCGCAGATTTTCCCGACGCAGCTATCGAAAGATGCCGAGCAACTGCTTAAGGCGGCGGTGGAATTGGCGGTGAAAGAGTACGGCGAGCGATCGCTCTCGGAATTGCAAGCCGATGATATCGTGGCTATAGCTTCGGAAAAAGCGCCGACAAAAGACCCCGTAATTCAAAAGTTGCGGGAAGCTTACAATTTGACTCGCCGCGAATACGATGCTTTTACCAGCACCGAACACGATGAAGTCGTGCAGTTGGGAGGCTTGCACGTCATCGGTACCGAACGCCACGAATCGCGCCGGATCGACAATCAGTTGCGCGGCCGGGCGGGACGCCAAGGAGACCCTGGTTCAACGCGGTTTTTCTTGAGTTTGGAAGACAATTTGCTCAGGATTTTCGGCGGGGAACGGGTGGCCGGTTTGATGAAGGCTTTCGGTGTTGAGGAAGATATGCCGATCGAATCTGGAATGCTGACTCGTTCCCTCGAAGGCGCTCAGAAAAAAGTCGAAACCTACTATTACGACATCCGCAAGCAGGTATTTGAATACGACGAAGTGATGAACAATCAGCGTCGAGCAATCTATGCGGAACGTCGCCGAGTATTGGAAGGTTTGGACTCCAAAGAACAGGTAATTAAGTATGCCGAACAGACGATGGACGACATCGTGGGAGCATACATCAATCCCGATTTACCTTCGGAAGAATGGGAACTCGACAAACTTGTGAGCAAGGTGAAGGAATTTGTTTATCTGCTCGCTGACATGACACCGGATCAGCTAGAAGATTTGTCTGTTGAGGAAATTAAAACATTCCTGCACGAACAAGTCCGCAATGCTTACGACATTAAAGAAGCGGAAGTTAATGCAATCCGAGCTGAATTGATGCGAGATGCGGAACGGTTCTTTATTTTGCAGCAAATTGATACTTTGTGGCGGGAACACTTGCAACAAATGGATGCTTTACGCGAGTCTGTAGGGCTGCGTGGTTACGGGCAGAAAGACCCGCTGATCGAGTACAAAACTGAAGGTTACGAGCTATTTTTGGACATGATGACGGATATCCGTCGCAATGTGGTTTATTCGCTGTTCCAGTTCCAGCCGCAGCCGGCAATGCAAGTTTCGCCAGAGATGGTTTGAAGATAGTTAACTGTTGACTGTTGACTGCAACTTCCAGGCTCTTCCTGGAAGTTGCATATTTGAGATTAAACCCAATCTTCTTGATCGCTTTTTTGCTTTCTATAAACCTCACCTGTAGCGTGAATTTTGCGGGTTTGTTCATAAAGAGTTTCTTCGGTATGATTCCATTTTTGCAGGACTTTTTTTAAGTCTGATTGGATATCTCTAGCGCCGGGAAAGCCTCGGTAGCGAATTATTAATCTTGCTAATTCCGATAAATTGTAGTCGGTTGCTTCTCCTGCTAATAAAGTATTGACACTGGCTCGATCGCGCTTGTATTGCGGATGCTGCTGATCTTGAGTTTTTGCTACTGAATCCATACTATTTTATGTTTCCCAATCATTTGAAAATATTGCTACAAGCAACCGCCACCCAAAAGCGCGGACATCGGACATAAATAACTATCATGAATAAAGTCTTAAATCCGCGCTTCATAAACGGTTTGATTCGGGTATCATAACAGTCAACTGTCAACTGTCAACTGTCAACTGTCAACTGTTCAGTCATTCCCAGAAATTTTTGTGTTTGTTCAGTAATACCAAATAGTCGATCGCCGTGACAAAAGATTTCCCAGGCGCGAATTCCCATAACACCAATACCTGCAACCGCCAAGGGCATCGCTGCGGCACCTAAAAGCGCGGCAATGGGGGGAAATATCATGCACAGTGTTAACAGAATACCAGTAATAACACCACCAGCAATGCCAGCTTTAGCGGTGGCGGTGGCGACTTGTTCGACTAACTCTGACTGGGTAATTTTGCCTTCAACGCACAATAGCGAGTTTTCTAAGATAGAAAATATTAACTCAATTACTGCTGCGGCGATCGCCCCTTTCATTGCAGCCCCAACGATTTCCGCAACTGCTGCTTTAAACGCTGCATCCGCTAAAACTTGCTTAGCGACTGCTAATTCTGCAGCAGTCATATCTACACCACCGCGAGCACGATTCACCCAAAAATGTTCAAAAATCCCGTTAGCAGCTTCGCTTCCGCCTCCATTGACGTGCGCTTGGATGTGACTCCAATCTTTATCTTGACAGAAGTTGCGAATTGCTTCTGGGCCTTGGGCACGAATTTGGGCGGGTATGGATTCAAATACTTTTGCTGCTTCTTGAACATCTCGGATGCCGTCACGTACCCCAGCCCTAGCAAATTTGGATTGCAGATTTCTGGGCAGGTTCTCAAAACGGATGTTGTGTGCTATTTTAAAAGCTTCTTGAGTGGCGATCGCCCCGGCACTAACCATTGAACTTGGCGCTGATTGTACCCACGCCGTTAATACAGTTGCACTTTCCTCAACTTTAGCAGCGATTTCGTTGGCTAAGTTTTGGGTATCGGCAACAGTTTCTTGTACTTTAGCCGTTAGGAATTCGAGCGGATTCTGGCTAATTTCCATGTTGATCCAGCTTGCATCGTTAATGATTGAATTATTTTGACTATAACATTCCTCTTCACTAAGTGTTACTTTTTACTAAATTGCTTCTCGCTTCTAACTCCGGCTGTAAGTTGAGAGCTTTTTTTTGATAAAATAAACCTTCATTGATTCGACCTTGCTCTTCCAAACTTTTGCCTAAATTCCAATAAGCGACTGCTAAATCTGGTTGAAGAACGATAGATTTTTGGTAGTAACTTATGGCCTCATCTAGCTGGCCTTGTTTGTAAAACATACTGCCCAAATTAACATAGGCTTCGACAAAATTAGGATCAAATTCGGTCGCCTTCGAGTAGGCGCGAATCGCCGCGTCTATTTTGCCTTGGGCTTGCAAGATATTGCCTAGAGTTTTGTAGGCGGCGGCGAAATTAGGTTGCTGGCGAAGTGCTTGGTAACAGGAGGCGATCGCCTCTACATATTTCTGTTGCGTATAATAAATTTCTGCTATCTTGTTAAGTGCGATCGGACTATCCGGTTGAATGGCTAGTGATTTTTGATATTGAGCGATCGCATCTTCAAGTTTTCCTGATTTCTGAAGGCTATCGCCCGCTGACAAATGCTGTGAGGCTAACTCGGAATTTGCGGTCATATATTTTAGTTTAACAGCCGAAACTACTTTACCACATGTGTTAGTTAGCAACCGCGATTTCTAGGGATATAGTGACTATTTGATATTTTAAATTTGTTTGTGTAGCAACATAGGACTTACGCAATCATTCCAGGTATGGGGGCAACCACGGGGGGTTTGCCCCTACAAAACACTATAGATTGAGGCTGTGCGTAAGTCCTGCAACAGTTCGGACAGTTTTTGATTACCAACAGCTTAGGAACCGGGTTGCTAACACCCATGCGTCAGCTTTGAAAAGGTGCGAAGTGTTGATAGATAAATTAACTCAATGTTCGATCGCCCTAGCTGTTCAAAACTGGATCGAACGGGCGATCGAAAAAATTAAGGAGACAGTCGCCACACCTTAATCGTGTCGTCAAAACTGCCACTGATCAGAGTTTGGTCTTGAGGATTAAAAGCCAAATCCACCCAGGTAGAATGACCCTTCAGCGTGCCCGCGATTTCGCCGGAACTCATGCGCCACAGCTTGATAGTCCCGCTCAAATCGGCGCTGGCCAGCTTGTCTCCGTCGGGACTGAAAGCCAAGGACTTAACCTTGTCGGAATGGCCGATCAAAGTCCGTAGCAAAAAACCGTTGGGCTGCCCGGAGTGATTATTTGCGCTGATATCCCACAGCTTCACCGTCTTGTCCCAACTGCCGCTGGCGAGAGTTTTACCGTCTGGGCTGATGGCCAAAGACCAAACCGCTTCGGAATGACCCCAAAGAGTTTCTTTCAATTCCCCAGTCTGCCAGTTCCACAGGTTGATCTTACCGTCGCTGCTGCCGATCGCCAAAGTTTCTCGATCGGGGCTGAAAGCCACCGACTGCACCTCGTCAAAAACCTGCTTGAGAGTTTCCAACTCGGCCCCGCCTTCGACTTGCCACAACTTCAAAGTTTTGTCCTTACCGACACTGGCCACAGTCCGGCTATCGGGACTGAAAACCACCGAGAACACGCCGTCGGTGTGTCCGTCCAAAGTCCGAATTAACTTGCCCGAATAGAAATTCCACAATTTAATCGTACCGTCAACGCCACCGCTGGCGATCGTCCTGCCGTCGGGACTAACAGCCACCGACCACACCGGCCCCAAATGTCCTGCTAAAACCTTCAGCAGCTTGCCGTGACGCTTGTGCAGCAGGTGAATTGTGCCGTCGTTGTTCCCGCTGACTATCACGCGGCCCTGGGGAGCAACTGCTACCGCCCAAACCGGGTTTTTGTTTTGATCCGCCAGAGTCCGCACTGCGGGCCGGGACGGCGATGCCTCACCCCTGAAATTCTGCATCGGGGGCGGATTGAACCGAATTTCGGGAATGCTAGAAACAGGCTCAGAAGAAGTGAAAGCCTGCGGTGCAGGAGATGGCAAGCGAACACCCAGCACTACGGACAGCAGGGCAACCGTACTTGCTCCCCACATGGCTAAACTCCACTTGGGTTTGCTGAGAATCACTTGTGCCGATGCCGGGCCGTAATTCATGTCTGTGAGAATTGCCTCGGTCGATCGATAGCGTTTTGATGGTTCTCGCTGCACCATTTTATCCAGAATGCGGCCGAGTCGCGCCGAAACTGGTACTTTCAAATAATGTCTCCAGGCCCAACTTTCGGATTTGATGTCAAACAAATCAAAGGGCGATATTCCCGTTAACAAGTGAATGCAAGTGACGCCCAAACTGTAGATGTCGCTGCTCTGAATCGCTTGGCCTTTAATTTGTTCTGGGGCCGCGTATTCTGCAGAACCTGTCACCGTTTCTGTTTTGATCGGGCCACTATTAGCCCGAATTGCCGCGCCGAAATCGACTAAAACTAGCCCAGAGGAACGTTCTTGGGACAGGGGATGTAGATCCTCTTTCCCTGCCAAAGCTGGGGATGCTTGGGGATTTTTGCGGTGAATAATATTCGACGGTTTGATATCTCCGTGAATCAGTTGATTTTCATGAACAAATTGCAGGACTGGCAACAATTCGCTCAGCAGATACCAAATTTGAATTTCTTTAACAACACCTTTTTCTGAAAGCCGATCGGCTAAATTACGGCCTTCGATGTATTCTTGCACTAAATACTGGCAGCCTTCGAGTTCAAAAGATGCCAGCAGTTTCGGTATTTGGGGATGTTGGCCCAATTTGTCGATAACTGAGGCCGAGCGGCGAAATGCCCAGTTTTCTTGTGTGCAACCTGCAGCCGGCGCGCATAACTGTTGAATGACGCAGCGGGGTTGCGAAGGTTGGTCTTCATCGACTGCTAAGAAGGTGCGGCAAGTGAGACTTTGACCGAGGGTGTGAAAGACTCGGTAGCGGCCTTTTAGCAGCAAGTTCGACTCGCAACTTTTGCATACTGTCGCGCGATCGAGATTTTGGGGATTCTGGCAATTGGGATTGGTGCAGTAGCTCATTTGTCTTTCCGCTGGAGACCCCCGTCCGACATTATTGCTGGTGGGGGAGGAAAGCGGGGCGGTGCGTGCCGCTTCCTGTGGACAAATTAAATAATTGGAATCTTTGCTTGATCATAATTGTTTCCCAGATTTTCGCCACAATTGCTTCGGTCGATCGCACGTTAATTATTGCTGAGTTTCCTGCGAGCAAGGTTTAATAGGTCGATCGTACGGGCGGGCAGGATGCCTACCCCACAAGAAAATCATTCTTTGTGGAACAGGTCGGAAAGCCTGTTATTGAGAATGGTGCAATATCTCAGTTGTTACCGAATTAAGCTATACTGTCATTGCGAATACTTGCATTGCGATCGCTGCAAAGCAATCGCGAGGCCTTGCCAAATATCCGCGATTCTTTGTCCTATGGAGTTAATCTAAAACTACAAATCTCCAATCGACTAACAGATTAAAACTTAGGCAATTTTCGCCCAACTAGCTACTAACTTTTAACTATTACTTATGCCATTAATTCGCGTTCCCAAACCTTGGGAAATTCTCGAACCCCAAATTACTCCAGAAACAGCCTTTCTCAACCGCCGCCGCTTCATGACAAATTTAATTGGCGCCGGCGTGACAGCTTCGCTGCTGCCGCTGACCGGCTGCCAAAGCAATCCTAGCTCAAAAACCGCTCTGGATCAAAGCTCAACCCAAGCATATTCGGGATTGAGCCGGAATCCCGACTTTGCGAAAGTCGATCGAGCGATTACCGACGAAGCCTTAGCTACAAAATACAACAATTTTTACGAATACGGCGGCACAAAATCTATATGGCAAGCCGCTCAAGCTTTGCCAACAGAAAACTGGAAAGTAGAAGTAAACGGTTTAGTAAAAAATCCCCGCACTTATGATATTGACGACCTCTACAAAAAATTTCCTATCGAAGAACGAGTTTATCGATTTCGCTGTGTAGAAGCCTGGGCGATGGTAGTTCCTTGGGTCGGATTTCCCATGAAATTACTAATGGCTGATGTCGAACCGCAATCGAAAGCTAAATTCGTTCGCTTTACCTCATTTTACGACCCCAAAATTACTCCCGGCCCAGGTTTTATGTCGCAATTTTATCCTTGGCCTTATACCGAAGGTCTGCGAATTGAAGAAATGGCCAACGATTTAGCATTTTTTGCCACAGGCTTATATGGCCGAAGGCTACCAAAACAAAATGGTGCGCCGCTGCGGCAAGTGATTCCTTGGAAATACGGTTTTAAGGGCGCAAAGTCGATCGTCAAAATTGAATTTGTCGAACAACAGCCCGCCACTTTTTGGAATACAATCGGCCCCAACGAGTACGCTTTTGAAGCAAATGTCGAACCCGACAAACCGCACCCCAGATGGTCGCAGGCGAGCGAACGTATAGTCGGCCCCGGTAACAGTTGGTCGTGGGAAACTCGCCCAACTTTGCCCTATAACGGTTACGGCGAATATGTGGCGGGTTTGTACAGTTAATTGATGGATTTTCCCTGGTTTCTAGGCTCTGCCTAGGAACGCATATCCGGAGGCTCTGCCTCTCAATTCCCGCGAGGCAGAGCCTCGGATTCAGGCATTCCCAGGCTCTGCCTGAAAACGAAAAATTGAAATTACATCAGTCTTGATCTGCGTCCCTCAAACTCTTCAACTCTCTGCCAAACTCTTTCTAGCAAATCTGGCGTGCTAACATCAAACCATTCAATTTCAGGATAGGCCCGAAACCAAGTCCGTTGTCTCTTCGCAAATTGCCGCGTGTGCAAAATTGTTAATTCTTTGGCTTCTTCAAGCTTAATCTCGCCGGCCAAATATTGTTTCATTTCCTGATAGCCCAGCGTGTTCAACAGGGGCAAGTCGGAGCCGTATCTTTTACACAAATATTCTACTTCAGCCAGCCAACCGCATTCTAGCATTTGTTCGGTGCGCTGTTTGATACGATCGACCAAAACTTCGATCGCGCAATCCAACCCAATTTGTAAAATAGGATAATTGGGAGGATTTTCGCCCTGCTGTTCGGAAATAGGGCGACCGGTGACATAAAATACTTCCAGTGCTCTTAAAGTTCTTACTGGGTCATTCAGGTGAATTTTCTCGGCGGCAGAGCGATCGACCTGCTGCAACATCGCGTAACATTGAGATTGTCCGAGTTCCGCAAGTTGCGATCGCAATTCGGGCATCGGCCCTACCCTCGGAATTTTTAAACCGCGCACGATCGATTTAATATATAAGCCCGTCCCTCCAACCAACAACAGGGGGGGAGACAGGGGAAAATCGACAGCAGCAATTAAACTTTGAGCTTGTTGCTGGTAATCTGCTAGTGTCAGAGTTTCTGTCGGATCGCAGATGTCAATTAAGTGATGCGGTACACAAGTGCGATCGAGCGCCGTCGGTTTTGCGGTTCCGATGTCAAATTCGCGGTACACTTGACGGGAGTCCGCACTCAGAATCGAGGATTGCAGTCGCCCCGCCAAAGCCAAAGCCACTCCCGACTTCCCCGTCGCCGTCGCCCCACAAATAGTAATTAATTTAGGCATAAGCTGTCGCACGTTTTCCTATAAAAACTCTCAAATCCTCTCCTCTCCATGCTTTCCCGTCTCTCCTACACTGATTCACCGCGCTACGCCTGGCGAGTCGCGAAGCAATATCAAAACTATTCCCCTCCGTCCCCCCGATAAATTTCCCTTCAGAAAGCCCTAGCATCGCCTTTAACGGTTTTGTGCTATAATTTTAGGAGTTTTCCCATTTTAGAAGCTTTCGGGGCTTTAGGCCTCATTATTGGAGCTATTTTTGTATGACCAGCAGCTACAGCGCCGACCAGATTCAAGTTCTCGAAGGTCTCGAAGCAGTCCGTAAACGGCCGGGGATGTACATCGGTACCACCGGGCCGCGAGGACTCCACCATCTAGTTTACGAGGTTGTGGACAATTCCATAGATGAGGCGCTGGCTGGCCACTGCACTCACATCGAGATTGACATCAACGCCGACGGTTCCGTTACCGTGACAGACGACGGCCGGGGTATTCCGACCGGCATCGTTGCCAAGACTGGCAAATCGGGAATAGAAACAGTAATGACTGTACTCCACGCCGGCGGTAAATTTGGCGGTGGTGGCTACAAGGTTTCTGGAGGATTGCACGGTGTAGGTATTTCTGTTGTTAACGCGCTGTCCGAGTGGGTAGAAGTGACAGTTTGGCGCGACCAAAAAGAACATTTACAGCGCTACGAAAGAGGCAATCCAGTTACTGAACTTACTGCCAAGCCCAACAAAGGCACTCGCACCGGCACTTCAGTTTCTTTCTTGCCAGATACTCAAATATTTAGCACTGGCATTGAATTTGATTACACTATACTCGCCGGACGCTTGCGAGAATTGGGTTACTTGAATGCGGGCGTGAGAATTACATTCAGCGACCACCGTTTGGAACTGCTTAAAAGTAGCGAACCTCGCATCGAAACATACTGTTATGAAGGCGGAATCAAGGAATATATCGCCTACATGAACCGCGAAAAGCAGCCTCTGCACGAAGAAGTGATCTACGTGCAAGGAGAACGCAACAATGTGCAGATAGAAGTGGCTTTGCAGTGGTGCGTCGATGCTTTTAGTGACAACGTTCTCGGTTTTGCTAACAACATTCGGACGATCGACGGAGGCACGCACTTAGAAGGTTTGAAGGCTGTTTTAACGCGGACGATGAATTCGATCGCCCGCAAGCGCAACAAAATCAAAGAAAACGAGCCCAACCTCGCGGGCGAAAACGTTCGCGAAGGTTTGACAGCAGTCATTTCGGTCAAAGTCCCAGACCCGGAATTTGAAGGCCAAACTAAAACTAAGCTAGGAAATACAGAAGTTCGGGGAATTGTCGATTCCTTAGTAGGCGAAGTATTAACAGAATATTTGGAGTTTCGCCCCCAAGTAGCTGACGCTATTTTGGAAAAAGCTATTCAGGCATTTAAGGCTGCTGAAGCAGCCCGCCGTGCCCGCGATTTAGTGCGCCGAAAATCCGTCTTAGAATCGTCTCCTTTGCCCGGTAAACTAGCGGATTGTAGTTCCAGAGACCCGGCCCTGTCTGAGATCTACCTGGTGGAAGGGGATTCTGCAGGCGGATCGGCAAAACAAGGGCGCGATCGCCAATTCCAAGCAATTCTGCCTTTGCGCGGTAAAATTCTCAACATTGAGAAAACCGACGACGCCAAAATCTACAAAAATAACGAAATTCAATCGTTAATTACAGCCTTGGGTTTGGGCATCAAAGGTGAAGAATTCGATCCGGGTCAATTGCGGTATCACCACATCGTAATTATGACTGACGCTGACGTAGATGGTGCTCACATCCGCACGCTATTGCTGACTTTCTTCTACCGCTATCAGCGCGCCCTTGTAGACCAAGGTTACATCTACATTGCTTGTCCTCCTCTCTATAAAGTGGAACGGGGACGCAATCATTACTACTGTTACAGCGATCGCGAAATGAACAATCTCATCCGCAATGAATTTCCGGCGAATGCTAACTACACCATTCAGCGGTTCAAAGGTTTGGGTGAAATGATGCCGACACAGTTGTGGGATACAACGATGAACCCAGAAACTCGGACGCTGAAACGAGTGGAGATTGAAGACGCTGCTGAGGCCGATCGCATCTTTACGATCTTAATGGGCGATCGTGTCGCCCCTCGTCGCGAATTCATCGAAACCTACGGCCCCAAACTTAACCTCCTCGACTTGGACATCTAAATTAGTTGACAGTTGACAGTTGACAGTTGTTTGCTGGCGAGGATGAGTCATTAGTCATTAGTCATTAGTTAGTGGCTGATGACTACTGCCAACTGCCAACTGACTACTGACTACTGCCAACTGCCAACTGACTACTGACTACTGCCAACTGCCAAGTTTTGTTATAAAAATTAATACAATCTCTCATCAAATCGATCTAAGGTAAATGCTTAGGTAAATTTTAGATTTTTGGCGCATCCATCAGCTACCACAAAAATAGAAGGTTGGACAGTATAGCATGAGCATCAATTTAGCGACCAAATTGCGTGAGGGAACGAAAAAGTCCCACACAATGGCAGAAAACGTCGGTTTTGTCAAGTGTTTTTTAAAAGGCGTTGTAGAAAAAACTTCTTACCGGAAGTTAGTAGGAAACCTCTACTTTGTCTACTCGGCAATGGAAGAGGAAATGGAACGCCAAAAGCAGCATCCGGTTGTTTCAAAAATTTACTTTTCTGAGTTGAATCGCAAACACAGCTTAGAGCAAGATTTATTTTACTACTACGGTGCGAATTGGCGCGAACAAGTAGCCCCCTCAGCCGCAGCTAAAGCTTATGTGGAGCGAATTCGCGAGATTTCGGCGACCGCACCGGAACTGTTAGTAGCTCACTCTTACACTCGCTACTTGGGCGATTTATCCGGCGGACAAATCCTGAAGGGAATTGCCCAGCGCGGGATGAATCTTTCCGAGGGAGAAGGCACTGCTTTCTATGAATTCCAGGATATTCCTGATGAAAAAGAATTCAAGGCTAACTACCGTCAGGCAATGAATGAACTGCCGATTGACGAAGCAACAGCAGAACGAATTGTTGACGAAGCTAATGCAGCTTTTGGCATGAACATGAAGATGTTCATGGAGTTAGAAGGCAATTTGATTAAAGCAGTCGGTCAGATGCTTTTCAATACCCTGACTCGGAAGCGTGGCGGTGCCAGTACCGAATTGGCTACTGCTGATTGAGCCAACACCCATTGGCAATAATTTAAGCCTCGTTTAAGAGGAAAACTTTAAATCCTGGGGGTTTGATGGCTGCTTTTACAGTCACCAAAGCTCCGGGATTTTGCATAGTGTTTGAATTGCGGGCGATCGACTTTTTATAGAAGAAGGAAGAAGGAAGAAGGAAGAAGGAATAATGCCCAATGCCCCATGCCCAATGCCCAATTACCAATTACCCATTCTCATGCAAAGGAAACTTACTATATTTACCTTCCCACGCCGCGATTAGGAGGCTGCTCGTCCGGGACAGGCAAAGAAGTTGGCCTTACTTGCCGCTCCAAATACTTACTCAAAGCGTAAGCGATATCCCAGCGAGTCATCGGCTTCAAAGGATTAATCTTATTAGTTGCGATATCAACATTAACAAACCCTTCATAAAGTGCAGTAGCTATAGACTTTCTAGCCCAATTAGGAATTTCACCTGCATCGGGATACTTAGCTAAAATTTCGGAAATGCTGGCATCAGGAAACTGAAAAACCCCGTAAGCTTGAGCAAAAATAGCTAAAGCTTCCGCGCGAGTCACCCTTTGATTAGGGAAAAACATTCGGTCGCGATATCCACTCATTGTTCCCGTTTTCAAAACTGTTTGAATCGCACTGTAAGCCCAGTAACTCTTCGGTACGTCCGGCAATTCTTTATCCGGTTTCTGAGCGGTTTTCCGCCGTTCCAAACCAAAAGTTTTTACTAAAATCACCGCCAAATCAGCACGACTGACAAGACCCTCAGCATTAAAATTGCCACTGGCATCTTTATTCATCAACCCTGCACTCACAACCCGGTCGATCGGGTCAATTATTTCTTGAGATTGAACCGCCATAGGCACTCCTTGCAGTAGGGCGATCGCCAAAAAAATACTCACTAACCTTTTCACGATTTTAATCCTTTCTGTCGCTAAAACAATCATGAAAACAGCAGTAATATTTTTTCCAGTTTCCTCGGTATTATTCTGTGGTTTCCGCGGTGTGCTAGATTTGGGGATTATATATTAAAATCCAACATTTGCTTCCGGCAAAGCCCCCTGCATTTTACCCAGCCAATCAATCAAATTATCCAATTGCTTTTGGGCCGTCAAAACCGCCATACCCCGAATAGTAACCTTCCCCTTGCTGTAGACAAAACGAGAGCGCAAATGTTCCGGCAAATTAGCCTTGAGCAAATTCCAAGCAGGCTCTTCCATCGCAGTTTCCAAAACTATGTTCTGCTTATTCTCCGGTTTGATACGAGAAAAACCGATTTTTTTAGCAATTTGTTTGAGTTCGACCACACGGATAAGTTGCTGGGCTGGCAGAGGAATTGGCCCATAGCGATCGCACCAATCAGCCTGAATCTGCTGTAATTCTTCAGGGGTATTAGCAGAAGCCACAGACCGGTAAGCGCTCATCTTTTGATCCAAATCTGCGATGTAATCGGCAGGAATAAACGCCGTCAAAGTTAGGTCAATTTGCGCGTCCTCAACTTTCGGAATTTCCTGACCCTTAATTTCCCGAATAGCTTCCTCTAACATTTCAGCATACAAATCAAAACCGATCGCCTCCATTTGACCAGATTGTTCAGTACCCAAAACATCACCCGAACCGCGAATTTCCATATCTCGGACAGCCAACTGATAGCCTGAACCCAACTGGGCAAACTCTTGAATTGCCCGCAGCCGCTGCCTTGCCGCATCAGAAAGTTGGTTCTGCTTGGGATAAAACAGCCAAGCATGAGCTTGAATCCCCGCGCGTCCCACCCGTCCCCGCAACTGGTAAAGCTGACCCAAACCAAACTTCTGCGCGTCTTCAATTAAAATGGTATTGACTCGCGGAATATCCAAACCCGACTCAATAATCGTCGTACACACCAAAATATCGAAATCTGCCGCACTGAAAGTCAGCATGATTGATTCTAGTTCCGAGGCCTCCATTTGACCGTGGGCGATCGCAATTCTGGCAGACGGAACCATCTCCTGCAACTGAACGGCCAACTCATCAATCCCCTCAATCCGCGGTACCACGTAAAAAACCTGGCCGCCTCTGTCCAATTCTTGACGAATTGCCGATCGGACCGTTTCTGCGTTATAGGGAGCCAAATGCGTCTGAATCGGGCGCCTGGAAGGAGGCGGAGTCGCAATTAAACTCATCTCGCGAATCCCCGACAGGGACATATACAAAGTCCGGGGAATCGGCGTTGCTGTCAAAGTCAGAACATCTACCTCTGTTTTGAGAGATTTAATTGCTTCCTTTTGCTTAACTCCAAACCGCTGTTCTTCATCCACCACCAACAAGCCCAAATCCCGAAATTTAATCGCTTTGCTCAAAACAGCTTGAGTACCCACAATCACATCTAATTCCCCAGTCGCCAAACGCTTGTGAATCTCCCGGCGCTCGGTTTCAGTCCGAAAGCGATTGAGCAAACCAACTTCGATCGGATAAGGGGAAAAACGCTCCGAGAGAGTGTGATAGTGCTGTTGGGTTAAAATCGTCGTCGGCGCGAGCAAAGCCACCTGTTTGCCCGCCGTAACGGCTTTAAAAATTGCTCTCAGAGCAACTTCTGTCTTGCCAAAACCGACATCGCCGCAGACCAAGCGATCCATAGGTCGATCGCCCTCCATGTCGCGTTTCACATCCTGAGTTGCCTTCAACTGATCCGGGGTTGGCTGGTAAGGAAAAGAATCCTCCAACTCTTGTTGCCAAGGCATATCAGGAGGAAAAGCGTAACCTGTTTGTTTAGCTCTTTTAGCATAAAGATTCAGCAAATCCACTGCCAATTTTTTAACAGCTTTGCGAACCTTTGTTTTAGTTTTTTCCCAAGTTTGGCCTGTCAGCTTGTTGAGATCCGGTACTTTATCGCCTACAGTCCGAAACCTCGACAAAGCGCCCAATTGATCGGCCGCCACTCTCAGAGTACCGTCAGCGTATTGCAGCACCAAATATTCGCGAGTTTCGCGATCGATCGTCAAGCGTTCTAACTTGAGAAATTTACCCACTCCGTGCTGGCGGTGCACCACATAATCACCAGGGCTTAATTTATTCGGGTCTACTTGCTTAGAAGCAGCACGACGGCGCTTGCGGACGTAGCTAAAAGTAGCGAGAGAATGCTGACCGTAAAATTCCCGATCGGTAATTAAAACAATCCGAAAAGTCGGCAGAATAAAACCTTCCAATTCTGCCAGCCCGCTGTACTTCAAAGCAACCGGAACGTGCTGCAATTGCAACTTGTCGATCGCCAAGTAATCGCGCGGATTCACCACAAACTGAGCCGGACAGTCGTGTTCCGACAGCAGAGAAACCGATCGACTCGGTTGAGCAGAAACCAGAAAAATGGTAAAACCCCGATCGCGCTCTTCCCTGAGCATTTGAGACAGCTTCGCAAATTGGTGAGGCATCACCGGCACAGGCCGAGAAGCCAAATTAATCGCAGACGGTAGCTGGTCGCCCTCGGCAGAGCTTTGAAGTTTTTTAGCCGTAGAATCTTCGGCTAATTCAGAAAGTTCTAGCCGCTCGAAAGCTGCGACATCTGCCATAGATTCAGCAAACGTGCGGTGAATTTTTGGAACTTTCAAATTAGCAATTGGCAATTTTTCTGTAGCCTCACCAGCAACTGCCGATTCCCGATTGCAATTATTCCACTGTTCCTGTGCATTCTCATACCAGCGGTCGCTGTGACCTTCGCACCCTTGCGGTTCGTCAATAACAACTAAAGTATTTTCTGTCAAATAATCCAACAAAGATGCAGGTTGCTCGAACGCTAAACCCAACAGCCTGCGGACAAATTTTTCGGCTTCATTTTCTGGATCTACAGAGCCTAGTTGGTTAATTTCGTCAATATTTTTTTCAGATAAAACTGCTTTAATAATTGTGTTAAAATTAGTGGGAGTTAAAACTAATCGATCGACCTTATCGAGCGATCGCTGGGAAGACGGATCGAACTCCCGAATTTGCTCCAAATTATCTCCGAACCATTCCAGCCGTACTGGCAACTCCGCCGCTACGGGAAAGACATCGACAATATCGCCCCGGCGACTCCACTGGCCCTCCATTTCCACCAGAGTCACCCGATCGTACCCCATCGATACCAGTTGACGATCCAGTATCTTTGAGTCTTGAACCGCACCTCGCTTCAGCGTCAGACAGTAGGGTTCAAAAGCATCCGGTGGGGGCAAGTGAGACTGGAGAGCTCTTTCGGTAGCTACAATCGCGATCGGCTTAGAATTAGCGTTTGTTTCTTGTTTCTCGACCAAATCCGCCAGCACCTGCATTTGCCCCCAAGTCATTTCGTTCTCGTCGGAGTAAGATAGCTCGTAGGGTGAAGCCTCCGAAGTCGGGTAAAAATGTACGGTTTGCCAGCCCATCGCCTCTAAAGAGGCAACCCAGCGGCCGGCTTCTTCCAGAGTTGCTGTTACTGCCAATAAGTTTCGCCCCTCTTGCTGTGCGAGGGCAGAAGCTACCAAAGCTTTAGGCAAACGGGCGAGGCCGGACAGTTGCACGTAGCGATGGCGCTTGAGCTTGTTGAGGAGTTCTGTTGCTAGGGGCGATCGCCCCAGGGTACGAATTATTGAAGAGAAAGTCATGCGCTTTTAATTTTAATCCCTGATCGGCGAAGGCTCTTTCCCTTTGCCTGTTAAGGAGATTGTACGACAAACATCCATGATTGTGCCGCTCTGCTGTTGAGGCATGGGAACTTAACTAGAGATAGATTTCTGCTTTAATATGTCGATCCTGCGATCGCGATCGAGCCAGTTCCGTTAATATAGGGCCAGGTTTAGAAAAAATTTCGATTTTGCGATCGAGATTCGCAGCTTCCAGACCTCTCCTGTGACTGCACCCAAAGACGGATACAAGCCCCCGACTCAAGTTGTGAAGATCGAAGAATTTTAGACATTAGGGAAATCCCCCAGATACTGGCGGCGTCGTCAATCTAAAATCTAAAATCTAAAATCTAAAATCGACTAACCGGGCACATCGCTTTGCCGTTACTACCGAAAATTTTAGAAATGTCCCCAAGTACCGATATTCTGATTGTTCTCCTGCTGGTTTTCCTCAATGGCTTATTTGTGATGTCAGAGATGGCCATCATCTCTGTACGGAAGGTGAGACTGCAACAGATGGCCAACCAAGGTTCGATCAATGCCCGTGTAGCCTTGGATCTGGCTAATGCCCCCAATCAGTTCTTGCCGACAGTTCAAATCGGGATTACGATGCTGGCCATTCTGTCGGGCGCTTTCGGAGAAACGACAATTGCTAAAAGGGTAGAGCCTTTGTTGCGACTGATTCCTGCCCTGGCGCCCTATTCTCAGACGATCGCCTCAGTAGTAGCAGTTTTAACCATCACTTATCTGACCTTAATTATCGGCGAACTTGTGCCGAAGCGCCTAGCGCTCAACAACCCGGAACCCATCGCCTCAAGCGTAGCAATTCCCATGCGAATGCTCTCAAAAATTGGCGCTCCTGCGGTTTATCTGTTAAGTTATTCCACTGACTTAGTGATGCGGATCATGGGGATTGTGCCTTCTACAGAACCGCAAGTTACAGAGGAAGAAATTAAAGTTTTGATCGAGCAAGGAACAGAAGCCGGAACCTTTGAAGAAGCCGAACAAGATATGGTGGAAAGAGTGTTTCGTTTGGGCGATCGGCGAGTCAGCGCCTTAATGACTCCGCGTCCCGATCTTACCTGGCTTGACCTCGACGACTCAGTAGAAGAAAACCGCCAAAAAATGCTCGGCAGTGGTCATTCTCGGTTTCCCGTGTGTCAGGGAGGACTCGACAACGTTGTCGGTTTAGTACACGTTACTGATATGCTGTCTCGGACTTTAACTGGTCAACCGCTAGATTTAAGCGCTTCTTTACGACGACCGTTATTTGTACCGGAAAGCACGCGAGGTTTAAAGGTATTAGAACTTTTCAAACAATCTAGCAATCAAATTGCCTTGGTAGTAGACGAATACGGCGTCATTCAAGGATTGGTTACAGTCAACGACATTTTAGTGGAACTCGTTGGCGACTTTCCCTCGATTGAAGATGCTGACGAACCTCAAACCGTGCAGCGCGAAGACGGTTCTTGGCTGTTAGACGGAATGCTAGCAGTCGAAGATTTTTTTGAGCTATTTGGAATCGAAGAGTCAGCAGAACACAAAGGAAGTTACCACACAATGGGCGGTTTTGTGATTACAAATTTGGGCAAAATTCCCACAGCAGCAGAGCATTTTGAGTGGAACGGTTTGCGCGTGGAAGTAGTCGATATGGACGGGAATCGAGTTGATAAAATCTTGGTAATGCCGATCGACTCAACGGGCGATCGACCTAAAACCCAACCAAAAACCTAAAATTTAAACTCAGCGGTAAGGTGCGCTAGGCGCACCCTATATCCACCATTCAGCGGATATTTCAGACCTACTTTTTTTTGCTTCTAGCCTCATCTTTCCGCAAAGATTCCACAATAGAACGGCCCACATAATTGCTAAAAACCACCTCTCCAGCTTGATTGTAGTGGCAGCAGCTATCTACATAAACAGCTTCTTTAGTCTTGTCAAAAACATTAACAGCATTCACTAGAGTGATATTATTTTTTTCCAAATTCGGAAACTTCTTGAAAAGAGCCGGATATCCAATTTGTACAGATTTAGCATAAGGAGTATCCTTGTTAAAAGCAATCTGCTTTTCGGCTTCACCAAACACCCTTTTCGTCTGATAATATTGATTAGGCTGAAGAACATGAAAATAAGGCACGTTACTAGCAGACAGAACTTTGTGCATAAAAATTGAACTTTTCACCCAATTCTGTGCCATTTGCTCAAAAGCTAATGAATCTTGTAAAACAGACTTATTAGTATTGATGTAAATAACACTACCACTGTCATCTTTTTTTTGTTGAGTCCGTTCTTTTTCAAACTTAATGACATCGGTTTTATAGTTATTAACTAGATTTTGAACGTAAACCGAAGTCAAAGCATCGCACGCAGCTAAAGAGCAGTTTTGCAAACGTTCCAAACCCTGATTAATCCTAGCTTTATTTTCTTGGATTCTGATAGTTGCTTTCATCGCTTTTGTAGAAAGGCTATTATTCGCCAAGCTAGTCAGTGGCAAAATATGCTGAATGCTCGGCATCGCCAAATCGACTTGATTTTTATTGTTTAAATTAGAAAGTGCTACTTCATTAAAACCATCTATATTGACGACCATATCCAGTTCTTGTCCTAAAGCCAAAAAATAATTTAAAATTAATAATTGCTGCGGTTGTTTATACCCTCCGGTAGCAAAAGACAAAATTATAAATTCTTTATCTTTCAAACCCGGAAGCTGCTTTAGGTATTGAGGTAAAATTTTGTTTTGAACTTCAAATACTCCATAATTAGAAGCCACAGAACCGCCAAAAACTCCGATAATAAATTGATTTTTCTTGGTTTTTTTCAAAGGGTAATCGTAAGGAGAGATAAATCCGTAGTTGTTAACCTTAAAACCAGGTCTAAAATCAGCGCTGGGTTTTTGAATAAACCCAAAAAAAGGATGAAACCTTTCAACAATAGACTGATTCAGCCGCACTCCTTCTAAATTAATTCCTAAAGCCGACTTATCTTGCGTCTTTTCTCTAGTATAGAAAAATTGCTTATGCTTGACAAAATACCATCCCAAGGAACCGAGTTCCAGGAAAACCAGTAAAAGGACTAAATTAATCAAAGTTATCTTGAGAAATTCTTGTCCTTTTTTGAGGAACTTTAAATCTTTCATAAACCTCTATTTCGACTCTCTTACTACTTTAATAATGGAACTAGAAACATAGTTTGCCAATACTTCGTCTCCGACTGAATTATAGTGGCAGCAGGCATCTTTGTAAACCGTCTCTTTTGTATTGTCTAAAATATTCACTGCGCTAAAAACATTAACCCCAGCTTTTTGCAAATCATCAACTTTGGACAATAATACCGGATAACCTTTTTTCACACCTTCAATGTAAGGACTCTTCTGGTCGATCGCAATTTCATTTTCCTTGGCGGTAAACGCTCGCTTAGTGGGATAATACTGGTTGGGCTGGATAAAGTGAAAATACTTAATCTTTCTACTTGATAAAATTTGATTCATCCCGATCGACGATTGATACCACATCGATGCCATTTTGTCAAAAGCAACGGCATCCTGCAAAACAAAGTCAGCTTTGGGAATGTATACTATACCGCTATTCGCGGTGTCTGGGTTGGATTGTTTGACTTGCGAATCGTACTTGACAACGGCTTGCTGGTAATTGTTGACTAATTGTTTCACCTGTAGCGAGGTGACAGCGTGACACAAAGCAAGTTGACAAGTTTGCAATTTGTCAATACCTGCTTTCAACTGTTTTTTGTTTTCGTTAATTTGCACGATCGAGCTCATCGCTTCCGGTGATAAGTTGTTGTTGGCTAAACCAGTCAGAGGCTGTATGTGCTGAACGCTGGGCATTCCTATTTCTACTTGGGCTTTGTTGTTTAAATTTGACAGGGCTACTTCGTTAAAACCATCAATATTTATGACTAAATCTAACTCTTGACCCAACGCCAGAAAGTAATTTAAAATTAATAATTGTTGGGGCTGTTTGTAGCCACCGTTGCCAAAATTTAAAACAATAATTTCCTTGTTGGCAAATTCTGAATAAGTCTTCAATTTGTTAGACAATCTGCGATTTACGTATTCATCGACTGCAAAGTTATTCGCAACTGAACCGCCAAAAAATCCGATAATAACTTGATTTTTATTGGTTTTAATAAACGGATATTCGTAGAGTGAAAAAAAGCCGTGTTTGTTGACTTTTAACTTTAATTTTTCATTAGTAAAAGCACCTTGTTTGAGTACATAGCCAAAAAGTGGGTGCAGTCTTTCTACGATAGATTCATCAAGTCTAATGCCGATCCTTTCAATATCTTCTACTACTTTTTCTTTGGCTTTAGTTCGGGTATAAAAAAACTGCTTTTGGTTGATAAAATAAAAAGCTAGCGATAAAGCTTCCAGACAAATAAAGGCGATCACCAAATTAACCGCGACTATAATTAATATGTTTTTGCCTTTTTTCAAAGCCGTTGAATCTTTCATGAAATTTGACTGATTACGGTTGTTTTTTGGGTACTTGAGACTGCTTCAAATTTTCGCACAAATTTCGGTTGATGAGGATACTAGCCAGTCGGTGTCCGAGTTCATTCCAGTGACCCCCACAGGGGACAGAATTATCAAAACCGTGGGCGCAGACTTGATATTTTTCAGTGTAACCTTGGATCTGTTCGGATAAATTCAGTACCCGAAAACCCTCGCGCGCGCCCAAATTTTCCAGCCGCCTATCGGGATAAAACAAATCCTGAATGTTGTTCTTTCTCATAAAATTTTTTCGCCTCTCGGCCTCCGGTATAACTTGCATCGGATCGCCGATCGTCACAACCAAGAAATCAGCATTTTTCTGCACGACTTCATTCCGCATCGTCACAATCAAACCCTCTGTCACCCTCCAAGCCTCTTCCCAAGCTGCATTTTGAGGTTCCTTGAGGTTCAGGGTACTTAAAGTGGTAAAGTGTCCCGATAACTCCCGCTTTTTCCGATCTAAGTCTACTTTTTTAATGACCTGCAAAATGCGCGAATTGTTGACGATAAAACTGGGCATTCGGTCTACGAAGGAAACTGCTCTTTCGTTGCGATCGATCGGCGCCAGATTGCGAAAAGACATATCTGGTACTAACTTGCCGCTAGCATCATAAGCAAAAAATGGTCGGTAGTGATCGTATTCCAATTGCGGCGAATTATTGATCACATCATTGCCAATAAAAAAAGCAAGAATTACTATATCAGGACTGTAATCCCATACTTTTTTTCGCAGCATTATCAATTCTTGAGCAGTACCGTAGCCCTGCACCCCGAAATTCATTACCTCAACATTTTTGCGTCCCTTAACAGCTTCGCAGTTGCCTAACTTTCGTTCCAATTTTGACCAGAAAGTTTGTTCGACAGGTACGTGAATTGCTTCGGTGAAAGAATCGCCCAAAACCGCAACGCGCAAAGTATTTGGAGGTTTTGCTTTTGTATGTTCACGATCGCGCAAACCCTCGCTATTCACCTGCACAAAACTCGCACCTTCCCCATTCCACTCCCCCGACGCGCCCGGTTTCAGCTTCCAGCCCAAATTTGGATCGGAAGTATGGAAACGAGTTGGCGCCGAGTCTACAAAATCTCCTATTTTTGGATAGCCCTCGACTTTAGCAACTCGCAATCCAATTTCGCCAATTACCACCCCCATCAATAAACCACCGAGTGTCAAGCCCAAATTGACACCCAAATTTTTCAACTTGCTCATTATTTCAAAACAGCGTGTAAATAAATGGAGCAATCACAGAACCCTGACTCAATACAATCAAAGCTCCCAAAAAGACTAAAGTCACAATGAGCGGCAACAGCCAATACTTTTGGCGTTCTTTCATAAACGCCCACAAATCTTTGAGAAAATCTAAAGTTGCTTCAAACACTTAAAAAGGACGCTCCATACTAACTTTGGTTCTTTCTTTACTTGGGACGCGGTAAGTATCCATTTTCGGATTTAGTTTTCGCCGCATTGCATCTTCGCCGAAAATCTTTTTGATTGCTCCCATCGGCCAAATTATAAGGTAAAAAACTATCCCTAAGACGATCGGCGTTTCGATTTTGTTAAGAATAAGTCCAAAGCGCATCCATGCGTGATAAATGGGATTCAGCGATTTCGGCGCAACTAATCCTAGCACGATTAGGACTGCGCCGATTGCCCAGGGCCACCAAGGTAGAGAATGCCGCCGCAGTAAAGGTACTGCTAAACCGAACAGCACTGCAATCAAGCCGCCAATTAGCAGCCCGAAATCGCGCAAGCCTTTTTTGTCGAGTTTTTTAATTTCGTCGCTCATTAGAAATGGGGAATGGAGAATGGGGAATGGGGAATTAGTTATTAGTTATTCGTTCCAACTAATAACTAATGACTAATGACTAATGACTAATGACTAATGACTAATCTAGTTCAAATTCATTTTTCCAAGCATCATCTTGTTTCCAAGGAATTTGTTCGGACTTGGGAAGCAAGTAATTTTCCAAAACCAGATAGTCCATTTCGGTTCGCATGAAACAGCGGTAAGCATCCTCTGGAGTGCAAACAATGGGTTCCCCTCGGACGTTGAAAGAAGTATTTACCACAATAGAACAGCCCGATCGCTTTTCAAAATGGCTAATTAAGTCATAGTACCGAGGATTAGTTTCTTTGTGAACTGTTTGAATGCGAGCCGAGTAATCGACGTGGGTGACAGCCGGAATCTCGGAACGGGGAATGTTGAGCTTTTCAATGCCAAACAACTGCTCTTGTTCGGGAGTCATCGGAATGCGGAGACTGGATTTGACAGGTGCTACCAATAGCATATAAGGACTAGAATGGTCAATCTCGAAATAATCCGCAACTCGTTCGGCTAAGATTGACGGAGCAAAAGGTCGAAAAGATTCCCGATATTTAATTTTCAGGTTCATCACGGACTGCATTTTAGCACTGCGGGGATCGCCAATGATCGATCGACCGCCCAGAGCCCGCGGCCCAAATTCCATCCGCCCCTGGAACCATCCCACCACATTTCCCTGTTCCAAAATTTCAGCCAACTGCGGCATTAATTCAGCATCGTCCAATCGGTGATAGCTGGCTTTGACAGCATCCAAATATTCGAGAATTTCTGCGTCAGTAAACCTCGGCCCCAAATATGAGCCCCGCATTTGATCGTGACAAGTTAAATGAGCAACCGACTTCGCCACAGTTGCCACCGCTTGGTTGGCAGTGAGAACTTCAGTCCTCTCCTCAACCGCTACGTTTGTAGTGGCAAGTTCAGTTTTGAGGGATTCTATACTATTTGCTGTCGAGTTGGCGCTCACTGTGCGAGTTTGTTCGCAATACTGATACCAAATCGCCAAAGCCGCACCCAAAGCACCGCCAGCATCTCCCGCTGCCGGCTGAATCCAAATATCTTTGAAAATACCTTCCCGCAAGAGTCTGCCGTTAGCAACACAGTTGAGAGCAACGCCGCCGGCAAGACAAAGATAATCGACATCCAATTCTTTTTTAACTGTTCTGCAAAGCCGCAAAACAACTTCTTCGGTAACAACTTGAATCGAAGCCGCAATGTCCATTTCCCGCTGAGTCAATTTTCCTTCAGCTTGACGCGGCGGCCCTTCAAACAGTTCGTCAAACTTCTTGTTTGTCATGGTTAAGCCAACAGTATAGTTGAAATAATCCATGTCCAAACGGAAAGTTCCGTCATCTTTGAGGTCGATTAAATAGTTGAGAATCTTGTCTACATACTTGGGTTCGCCATAAGGAGCTAAACCCATGAGTTTGTATTCGCCAGAGTTGACTTTGAAGCCGGTGTAATAGGTGAAAGCTGAATAAAGCAAACCCAAGGAGTGGGGAAAATCGATTTCCCACTGAGGTGTAAGTTGGTTCCCGTCTCCCAACCAAACTGAGGTTGTGGCCCACTCGCCCACGCCGTCGAGGCACAAAACGGCTGCTTTTTGAAACGGGCTGGGGAAAAATGCCGATGCTGCGTGGGATTGGTGGTGTTCGGTAAATAGCAGAGATGGCAGTTTATTTGTTTTGCAGTTTGCTATTGCTGCCAGATCTCTTTTGAGCATGGTTTTGAGGTAAAGCTTTTCTTTGAGCCATATTGGCATGGCTTTTAGGAAAGAGCTAAAACCTTGGGGGGCGTAGGCTAAATAAGTTTCGAGAAGGCGCTCGAATTTGACTAAAGGTTTGTCGTAAAAGACTATTCGATCGAGTTCCCGCAAATCTATTTTCGCTTCTTTCAAGCAATAAGCGATCGCATTCTTAGGGAATCTGGCGTCATGCTTTTTGCGGGAAAATCTTTCTTCCTGCGCTGCTGCTATAATTTCTCCGTCGCGAATTAAGGCTGCGGCGCTGTCGTGATAGTACGCCGAGATTCCAAGTATGTTCATCGCTCTCCTCACAAATCGCAATGCGTTTGCTTTTGACTATTTAGAATAGCTAACGATTATAGCTGCTTAAGTGCTGATTGGGAATTGAATTTTGCGATCGCCTCTAATTTTACCTGGATCGATGTCGGTGCAAAGTCCTCGGACGATCAGCTGTTGGACAGCATTTAAGCTAGCGTCGGCTTATCCTGCGGCCCCAAGCTCTGAAGTAAGTGACCACCGGGAATTGATAAAATTCACCTACCAACCACAGCACAATGCCTAAATGCGACAAAAAAGCTAAGCCTGTCCAAGCTAGGGGCAGCCACGACAACCGGCTGCCGGGAACCGGAGGAAAATAGTAAGCTGAAAGTCCCAGCAAGGTGGTCGGAAGGAAAATTAGACCCAAAGCCGCTGCCAAGTAGGGCCATCCGAATTCTACGCCTTCGAGGTGGGCTCCTATCCACTGTTTGCCGTTCCAGTGCCAAGTTACGGGCGGTTGGCGATCGGCCATTTGGAGCGATTGTCTTTCAACGCTTGCGGTATAAATGTGCTGGCAGAAGTTGCAAGCTAGGGCGTCCATCAGCGCTAGGGTGGAAATTTGACCGGTGCGGCACACGGGACAGGGATATGTATCTTGAGGGTTGAAAGGTCGGGTTGATTTGTTGAAAAGCTGCATAGATCAGGCTGTTTGTCAAGATATTGAGAGATCTTAACAAAGTACAAAGATTATGGGTTGGCTGAAGGTGGTTTTTGTATCTAGATTGTTGGTGATTTAACAGGTTTTTTCACGCTTACGGGCCCCACGGGTTAATGCGGGTTGATATTAGACCTCTCCAATCATTATTATGGTGGAACAGGCATCCTGCCTGTTCAAGACTAGCAATTCTTGCGATGTCTATTGAATGATTCGGATTAATTGCGGTGATTGTTGCTGTACCGAATTCGGGCTCCTGCCCAGTGAAGTTTTTCCCTCAAAGTGTTGAAATAAGAATAGTTTTCCCGCAAAATGATAAACTTGGCTTCGCAGTCCGCCCTCCGCACGTCTACGCGCTGTCCTGGCCAAATTGCAGTACCCAAAATGCCGTCTGTCCAGAGTTTGGTACTGAGTTCGTAATCTGCTAAAGGCCAAATGCTGACGACGGAACCGGGGGGGAGGACGATCGCCCGACTAGATAAACTCAAAGGGCAAATCGGAGTAACGGCGATCGCCTCCATTCCCGAGTGCATAATCGGCCCGTTGGCAGATGCGGTGTAGCAAGTCGAACCGGTGGGAGTTGCCACAATTAAACCGTCGCCTTGATACTGATCGACTACTTCGCCGTCAACTTCCATTTCTAGAATACAGCTCGGCATTCGATCGGCTGAAGCAGGTTTGACACACATTTCATTTAGTGCCAAAAATCGATCGCTTTGGGGTTCGAGATTGCTTCTGTTTCCCTCAAAAACTGTTGCCTGCAACATCATCCGCTTCTGCACAGCATACCTATCTTCCGAAAGTCTGTCCCAAATCTCCTCAGTATTTTGGAAATCCTCAAAAGACTCGGTTAAAAAACCCAGATGTCCCCCCACATTCGCTGCCAAAATCGGAATGCCGTCAGCCGCCAAATTCCGCGCGGCAGCTAGGGCCGTACCGTCGCCGCCCAGCACTACCGCTAAATCAATTGGGCTGTTACTAGAAGCTAAAAACACAGGATACGGGTTATCTTTCGGGCCACTGGGCCCCATTAAAACGTGACACCCGCGACTTTCTAATTGGCGAGCACACTGTTCTGCCCACCGCTGGCTGAGGGTATCTCTGGCTTTGTGGGCGATAATTACTTGTTTTAGTTGCACAACCTATCGATTTTAGATTTTAGATTTTGGATTGTGAGATTTTAGAGTGAGTGAAAGATCTTAAAATGTTCGATTGTCGATCGGCAAATACGGCAATGACATCAACCCTCTGCTCTATCGACACTGGCAACTCCCTCTAATCCTTTCTGATTATAATTTAAATCGCACTCACTGCGATTAAATTGAGAAATATTCATCATAGAGACGATATTGGGATTGCTATCAAACAACTTGCTGACATTTTTATCTGAATAAACCACAGCCCTGCCGCTCGTGGGGTGGTAACCACTAATAACAAGGAAACCCGGACGGTGGCTGTGATGGTGGTGCTGGAAAGGTTGAGGCTACTCAAAAGGTAGTTTGTTGCAATTTATTCATAATCATATACGCGGATCGTCGTATTGTTTCCAAAGTTTATTTTGAGCAGTATTGATCTACAACTAGCAAAAATAAAGGAGGCGTTAATTATGCCTGATAGCATGACGCAAATTCTCAAAGCTGGTCCTCCAGGAAATAAACGCAACATCGCTGTCCTTGGAGACGGCTTCACAGAAGCCGACCAGAACCTTTATAACCAAAAAGTCAAAGAGATTCTTCTAGATGGAGTGTTCGGTCATGATTATTTCTATGAAGATGCTCAAGCTTTCAACATTTACCGAGTCAACCTGATTTCTAACGATTCAGGGGTCAGCCAGCGAGTTTATGACGAAAAGGGAACTCCCGCCGACCCCAGCGATGACGTAATTGTCAGTACTACCCTGCGGAATACAGCACTCAGGTACATTTTCAACGGTTCTTGGGCGCACTGTTGGTTGGAAGAGGGTGCTAACACGGCAACCCTCGTTCAAAATGCCCTCAACACCTGGGTCCCCGATTACGAGCTTGTTTTGATTATCCTCAATGAATCTGGCTTCGGTGGCTGCGCGTGGGGGAATAAACAACACGTTACCCTTGGCTCAAGTTGGGAAGTGATGGCTCATGAATTTGGACATGGGATTGGCAATTTAGCAGACGAGTACTGCCAACCAGGCACTTATATTGGTGGAGAGCCAGGATCTGTCAATATTACCGCCAATAGTAACCGAGCAACGCTCAAGTGGAGGCGATTTGTCAACCCCGCGACCCCAGTTCCCACGGGAGTCAATGCCTCGCCAGGCTCGGGAGCCTGCACTAACCATAATCAGGGAACGAAACCGTTAGGTTGGAGCAGTAGTCAGGATGTGGGTCTATTTGAAGGGGCACAATATCGCGACAAGGGTATTTACCGACCAGTGGAAAATTGTCGTATGCGCGGGAACTCGCCCCCATTTTGCCCGGTATGTTACACTGCGCTCAAAGAAAAACATCACCCGTATACGGGACGAACCTTTTCCAAGTGCTATGCGGGGGACTTTAACGGCGACGGTAAGGACGACCTGCTGGTTCATAACGACAACTCGATCCAAATCTACCGCTCCAATGGCTCTAAACTCGACATGGTTTTTAGTGTAGTGGAAAGAGTTCCAGGTTCCTGGCAATTTAAACCGAATGACCAATTCTATATCGGCGATTTTAATGGGGACGGTAAAGATGAAGTCGTAATTTACAATAGTACTGATTGGGGGATGGAATATCTTGGGTTGCTTGTCGATGATGGCAACAATGGTCTAGAGTTGGTTGCTCGTTACGATGACTCGATGCCCGGTTGGCAATTCCAAAAGAGCGATCGCTTTTATGTGGCTGACTTTGATGGCGATGGCAAGAAAGACCTGTTTGTCTTCAACGGTGTGGAGTGGCCTACCCCCTATCTGGGAATGTTGAGGTCTACAGGGTCAGGATTTTCCCTGGTGAAACGCTACGACGGTAGCCTCCCCAGTTGGCAGATGGGCAAGAACGATCGGCATTACGTGGGTGACTTCGACGGAGATGGAAAAGAAGACTTGTGGGTGTTCAATGGCTCAGACTGGTCCATACCGTATTTAGGCATTCTGCGTTCACAGAGTACCTTCCTATCCATGGTGAAGCGTTATGACAATACTCTACCGGGCTGGCAAATGAAACCCAATGACCAGCACTATGTGGGTGACTTCAACGGAGATGGGAAAGCGGATCTGTATATCTTCAATGGGCAGGACTGGTCGATGGCATACCTGGGGATGCTCAGCTCGAATGGTGCTGTCCTGAACATGGTGAAGCGTTATGATGACACCGTTCCTGGTTGGCAGATGCGTAAAAATGACTCTCACTACCTTGCCGATATCAATGGTGATGGCAAAGTCGATCTCTTTGTATACAACTGCAAAGACTGGTCGCGGGAATACCTTGGAACGATGATTTCCAATGGTTCTGCTCTAAGCTCTAATTGGGTTGAGGATTGGGTCGGCGAATGGAATTTAGGAGCAGTTGACCAGTTTATTCCTTGTAATTACGAGGGAGTTGCTGGCAAGCGCGATCTATTTGTTCATAACCAAAACTGGTTTGGCATGATCCGAGCAAATCCCGTCCTCTCACTCCAGAAAATTTACTACCGCTGGATTCACAACTATCGCTACGGTCGCAATTGGTAATAAGAAGGAGCCTAACCATGATTGATAAATTGACATCCAAATCTAGGAAGGAAGAGGAACTGCCTTCCTCCAGAGAGAACGTTCAACTTCCTCAGATGAGTGAGGTAGCCCAAATTCAACCGGGAGTCATGCCCAGCCAGCCAGAACCTGGTAGCGAAGGTCTGAGCTTCATGTCAGCCATATCAGAAGAAGAGGGTATGGGATTGATGGCTCCAGTATCGTTGGAAACCCAGGCTAGACCAGACCAAGTAGAGCAATCAGACAAGCTCATGCAGCAGCAGTTGGCTCAAGAGAAATATATTCGTTTGCGTTTGCACATTGAGAACGGAGAACTTTCTGTCATTGGTGTACGTGCAGTGGAAGGTTCCCTGACTATGGAGAAGCACTTACAAGGTGAGGTACTCTATGAAGTCAACTCTGGTCAGACGCTAATAGCGGTTGGCTCGCTCCCCACACTGGGTGAAGTGCGAGGACTACCATATCCTGATGGTCTTCCAGAACAGCAGATGCATCATATTACTGAGCTATCGAGCGATGAATTTACGGTTCGGATTCCGCAGCAGGATATCTCCTTGGCATCTCTACCGGATCTGCAAATCACCGTCTATCGAGCCAAAGGCGGTGCTCCAGGTCAAGAACTCACTGCTGAACCACTCAGCATACAGTTTGGTGAGCAACTGCGTAAGGTCGCTCAACTCCAGGGCATTCACTTGGAGACATTGCCAAACACTCTACAAGGGGAACTACAACAGGCACTCCAATAAACTGTTTGTGACGGAAATTTCTTTCCTCAATAGAAACCTGGATCTGCGTTACCAGGCTCTGCCTGGTAACGAGAAAAATTCCCCATTCTTTAATCGAAAATTGTATTACCCTTCCATACCTCGGGATTTCGGGCGGGGCCATGTAATGCTGGAGTCGGCCGCGAGTAGGCTAGAAACTGCGCTCGCCCCAAAGCGGTTGAGGTGGCTGGGGTCAACAAAATAGTCATTGCGGCCCGGCCACCGCTGCGAAAAGTCGCGGAAAGCGAAGCCTTTTTGCCGCGAGAGTTGCTGCATTCGTTGCCGGAACTGCTGTTCTGCCCGCAGGCGAGTTCCGTCTAAGTAATCGTTGGTGAGGGGTAAATTGACGAAAATTAGGGGAATTTTGCGAGCTTTGGTAAATGCTACAACTGAGTTAAAGGCTGCTGCTTGT
This sequence comes from Microcoleus sp. w1-18aA5, assembly GCF_036701705.1. Lineage (NCBI taxonomy): Bacteria > Bacillati > Cyanobacteriota > Cyanophyceae > Oscillatoriales > Microcoleaceae > Microcoleus > Microcoleus sp. w1-18aA5. The sequence continues at coordinate 58,401 of NZ_JAUPTE010000013.1, forward strand.
TTGCCTCCGAGGTTGAAGTTTTTGTAGTCGCCATCGTACTGACCTGAAACGTAAGCGCGTTCTCGATAATAAGTGTTGGGATTGTACTTGCCCGACATCGCCATGAATCCGTTGGAGTCGATCGATTCTGCCAATTGGTTGAGTTGTCTGATGGCTACTGTTGTGCGTCGCGAGACTGGAATCAATTGTGCTTTATTAGTTGCTGCATTCGCTGCGATCGGTTTTAACTCATATCTTGCAGCATTTGAGGCAACGGGCAAGATGCCCGTTCCACTCGACAGGGATTTGATTGGGGGGTGGGTGTCAGCAATGGGCAAGATGCCCGTTCCACTCGACAGGGATTTGATTGTGGGGAATAGGGGTTGGGCATCTTCCCCGCCCCTGAAAGGTTGATCTACAGAGGTAAATGCTTTGCGGAAATTGTTGTTAGCGCAGGGCTGCGGGAATCTGTAACACAGCGGAATTACGTTGGGTTCATCGGACAGCAGTTCGGGGCGAATGCCTGCTGCTAAAAGTTGGCTGCCTTCAGAATCGACGATCGAATTAAAAGTGCGATCGTCCCGGCCGCTGTTAAATGCCCGCACACCATCGGCCCAGACAATCATTTGAGGCAAATGACCGGGCTGCAAAAGCCGCCGCAGTTGAAAGTCAACTACTTGTGCAGTTGCGCCATTGACTGAAAAGTTAAATACTTTTAAGCCCGGACGGCCCCTTTGGGCCAAAGATTGTTTTAGCTGTCTGGGATCGACCCCCTGCAATGCGCGGGAACTGCCGACAATCAAAACATCTGGTGGGCCGACTGCAGCAACGTAGGATAGGTAAAGTTGTAGTTGTTCGTTTAGCAAATCGCTGCTGAAGCTGACTGTACTGGCTTGCGATCTGGTTGCGCTCGCTTGCTGCTGGGAATAAACCAGGTTTTTCATGTACTCGATTACTTTTTTCTCCGCAAACGCCCGTCTGGGACTGCCGGGGGGAACGGCTTGCATCCAAGCGACGGCCTGCACCCACAGGGCGGCTACTTCGTCCCAGTCTTGTTTTGAATTGGCTGATTGAGCCAAATTAGAAGCTTGGGTGGCAAAGTTAACTGACTCCGTGAAGGCATCGTTTTGCGGGCAAGAGGGAAGGCTGAGGGTTTTTCTGGTTTTGTTGCGGTTTTGAGCTAACAAAGACGTTGGGGACTGCGCTAGGACTGCGGATTCGTCGATCGAACCCGATGGCGCTGCGGTGTTGGGCGGCTTCGTTGACGAACATCCCAAAGTTACGGCTAATACAGCGGCTGCGGCGCAGGTACGTTTGAGGATGCTGGTGCTGATGCTAGCAATGTAGCGGCGAATCATAAAGCTTTCAGCGATCGCGAAACATTACTAGATATTACCGCAAACTGCCCATTCGTCTGCCGCCGCGATCGTGACTTTTGAGTATTTATGTATGGGATTCGATAACTGCTTCGGCTTGCAGGGCGATCGACCTCAATTTATCCAATGTATCCTGGTTCGCACTCTCCCACAACCCGCGCTGACGAGCTTCTAGCAATCTTTCCGCCATATCTCGCAGTGCCCAAGGATTGTTTTCTTGAATAAATGCCTGCACTTTCTCATCAAAAATGTAAGCCTCTGCGATTCCTTCATACATAAAATCCTCTACACAATTTGCCGTAGCATCGTAAGCAAACAAAAAATCAACAGTTGCTGCAATTTCAAATGCACCTTTATAACCGTGTCGCATCGCACCTTCTATCCATTTGGGATTTACAGCCCTGCTGCGATAAACCCGCGCAATTTCTTCTCTCAGTTGCCGCACTTTCGGATTTTCGGGAATCGAGTTGTCGCCGAAATAGGTTTCAGGATTTTTGCCTTGCAAATTGCGAATTGCGGCCGTCATTCCCCCTTGGAATTGATAATAATCATCCGAGTCGAGGATGTCGTGTTCCCGGTTGTCTTGGTTTTGCAGAACTATTTGCATTTGGCCGAGGCGTTTTTCAAATGCTTCGGGTGCAGAACATCCCCATTCACCCCCCCTAGCCCCCCCTTGTAAAGGGGGGGGACAAGAGTTGGAATTAGCCCCTCCTTGTAAAGGAGAAGAATTAGATTTAGCCCCCCCTTGATAAGGGGGGGTTGGGGGGGTACTTGTATAGGCGTAACTGCTCCAATTAATGTAAGCTTTTGCTAAATCGCTGTCGTCTGTCCAGTTTTGAGCTTCAATTATGCCTTGAAGTCCTGCGCCGTAAGCACCTGGTTTTGAGCCAAACACTCGAAATTGCGATCGCCCTTGCGCCGCTTCCTGACTCAAACCTGTAGATTCCCAATACAAAATCTCTTCCTTAACTTGTGCTGCTAAAGGGTTGTCTTCTGCCGATTCCTCTAAATCAGCCACAGCTTTTACCGCACTGTCAAACAAATCAATTAAATTAAAAAAAGCATCGCGGAAAAAGCCAGAAATTCGCAAAGTAACATCAACGCGCGGTCGCCCCAACACAGAAACGGGCAAGATTTCAAAATCTACAACCCGGCGCGAAGGGCCATCCCAAACTGGTTGAACTCCTATCAGTGCCAAGGCTTCGGCGATGTCGTCTCCCCCCGTCCGCATGGTGGATGTTCCCCACACTGACAAACCCAAAGTTTTCGGATATTCGCCATTTTCTTGGGTGTATCTTTCGATTAAATTTTCAGCAGCAACTCTGCCAACTCTCCAGGCGGTTTCTGTGGGAATGGCGCGGATATCTACTGAGTAAAAATTGCGACCGGTGGGCAATACATCTGGTCTGCCGCGAGTGGGCGCGCCGGATGCGCCACTTGGTATGTGCCGCCCATCTAATCCGCGCAAAAGGTTGGTAATTTCTTGGTTTGTTTGGAGGAGGGAAGGTAAAAGATAGTTATTTATCCAGTCTAATTCTTGTTGGGTTGCTTCGCCTATTTGTTGGATATTTTTAACCGCAGATAAACGCGGATAAACGCGGATATTTTCGATTAAGCTATCTACTAATTCAGCGGCTTTTTCTTCGAGTTCTGCTGTTAAATCACCTGCTGTACGGTGCTGAATTATCGACGTTGGATCGCAGGTTAAAGGGTCGAAATCGTAGCCTGAGTCTTCTGCTAGGGCGCGGGTTAGGCCCGATCGCCCGTTGGTGGGATGGCGGGCGATCGCAATTATCAAATCTCTCAACTGTCTACCTTCGGGACACTGACCGAAAATGTGCAAGCCGTCACGAATTTGGGATTCTTTGAGTTCGCAAAGATAGCCATCTGTGCGGGTGATAAATTCTGTAAATTCCGATTTATTTAGTTGTATTCCTAAGTCTTTATCTAAGTTTTCTTTGTTGGTGAGGGCGAGAATGCGATCGCGAATCATGGGCAATCTGGACGGATCTAAACTTTGGGCTTCGCAATACTCGTCAATTAAGGTTTCCAACTGCTGCAAAGGCCCGTAGAGTTCGGCGCGAGTCATCGGCGGTGTCAGGTGGTCGATAATCACAGCTTGCGATCGTCTTTTTGCTTGGGAACCTTCCCCCGGATCGTTGACAATGAACGGATAAAAATTCGGCAACGCCCCTAACGCTACTTCTGGATAACATTTGTTAGACAAGGCTATACTTTTACCGGGAAGCCATTCTAAATTTCCGTGTTTTCCAGCATGAATTATAGCGTCAATTCCCAACTTTTCGCGCAGCCAATAATAGTAAGCTAAATAATTGTGAGTTGGTTCTAAGTCTGGGGCGTGATAATTTAATGCGGGGTCAATTTCATATCCCCGCGACGGTTGAATTCCTACAAACACATTCCCAAACTGAATCCCCGGAATCGGAAAAGACCTATTGTTACTTATAAAGTCTTGTGCATAGCTGCCCGGAAGCCCCCATCTTTTACAAATTCCCTCTTGCACTTCCTGGGGCAAACTCGCAAAATATTCTTCATATTCTGCCAAATCCAAAGATTGATGAACAGGCCGCAATTCGCGTCCTTCCGGGTCATTTGTCACGCCCGAAGTCAGGAGTTCAATTAACTCGTTGCCGTTAGCAGGGATGTTTTCAATTTGATAGCCTGCTTGCTGCATAGCTTTGAGGATTTCGACACAGCTAGCGGGCGTATCTAAGCCGACACCGTTGGCTAAGCGGGCGTTGCGGGTGGGGTAATTTGCTAAAATTATGGCGATGCGTCTGTTGGCGGCTGGGGTTTGTTTCATTTTCACCCAATTAGCGGTTAAATCTGCTACAAATTGAATGCGATCGCCCGCTGCTACATAGCCTACTACATCTGTTTCTAATTCGCTGTTCCAAGTCTGTACCGCTTTAAAAGAAACAGCCCTAGTAATAATTTTTCCGTCTACTTCCGGCAATGCTACATTCATCGCCACATCGCGGGGAGAAAGTCCTTGTAATTCAGTTTCCCACTGTCCCAAACCGCCGCCGCTGAAGATTGCTTGCAATACAGGGACATCTAAGGATTTTAAACTATTTTGTTCCGGTTCTTGGCTGCTAAAACCGGAGACTGCAAAACTTGTAGTGTTGAGCAATAATTGAATAGGTTCTGATTCTTTGGGTTGAAAATATTCCAGCAATTCTATTTGCAAATCTGGTTCACGTAGAGAAGACACAAAGACGGGAACTGGTACTAAGTTTCGCTCTGCTAGAGCTTGACAAAGTGCATCAATTGGTGCTAAGTTTCCTGATAAGTAATGAGCGCGATAAAATAAAATCCCGACTTTAGATGTAGAACTAATATCCCCGTGTCCGCAAGTTGGAGACGATTCAATTTGCTTTTTCCAATCATAAATTCCGACGCGGGAAACTGTTTGAGGTAGGGGCGGACTATAAGCAGTTTTTAGGCAAGTATCGGCGGCAAATTGGAGTGCGTTAACAAAGTTTTGGACTCCACCTTCTGTGAAATAGCGCCAAAGTTGATTGACTGCTGACAGCGATACATTGGAATGGCTGATTAAATCAGGGTCGGGACTGTCTTCTCCCGGCATTACAATCAGTGAGGCGTTAGTTTTTTGCACCGTTTCCCGCAGAATCTCTAACCCGTAAGACCAATAAGAACGCCCTCCTAAAAGTCTTAAGATTATGACCTCTGCGCGTTCTAAAACTTCTTCGGCATAAGTGTCAATTGTTAGTTGTTGCTGCAATTGAAGCAGGTTTACAGCGCGCACTTTGGGGAATGCTGCCGGCATTTTGGATGCCGCCGCTGCGAGAGTTTGAATGTCGGTGTCAGCAGCACTAATAAATACTATTGGTGCTGGGGTTTGCTGAATAAAAATTACTCCTTCTGATTCAGGGTTCCAACCTCCGGGTGTGGCTGCTATTTTGTGCATTAATTTTTTTTATTTTAATAAATAGTGAGAGAAAGTGCGATCGCCTTGAGTATAACATGACTTATACGTAAATAAAGACTAGGGCCTGTTTCCCAACCCGGACATTCCCGCCCAACCGAGAGAGGGGAGACACGGGGAACCGCCCCTACATTCGGGGGGAGAATGAGCGTCAAAGTCCCGGAAATCTCAACCTATAAACTGATAAATAAAACTCCCAAAATCATTATTCCCGCCCCTAATAATCTTTCTTGGATATTTTTTTCCTTAAAAATGAAATGACCGAACAATACACCCATTAACACGCTAGTGCGCTTAATCGCGATCACTTGCACTACCAAAGTTAATGTCAAAGCTTGCATTTGAAAAAGCACTGCAATAGCATTGAAAGACCCCATAGCAGCTAGCATGGGTAATTGTTTGAGAATTTTTTCTCCTGAATTTGGGGTTTTGTACAATAAAACTGGTAGTAGCAAGACAGTGATTGTACCAAACAAAGAGAATACCCAAAAAACAGGGGATGAATTTGTAACTCCTATTTTGTCAAAATTGGAGGCAATACTCCATAGTAATGCGACAATTAACATCAATTTGGGCCCAGGTTCATCCAGCAGTGCTTTGAATGGGGCTAAATATCCTTTATGTTTCTCTTTTATATTTAATAAATAAGAGCCTGCTACGATTAGTAAAATGCCAATATAGTCAAAAAGTTTTGGATATTCACCGACAATTAACGGTGAAGTTACCAACATGAATAATGGTGTCAAAGCTACCAGCGGTAGTGTCAGGGATAAATCTGATACTTTGATGGCTTTGATGTAGAGGAGGGATGTGACAGCGTTGATGCTACCTCCGATTAATAGAGCGAGCCAAAATTGAGAGTTTAATGGCGGAATTCCTGTATAAAATACCCAGGGAATCAAAAAGATGACTGAAAAAAATGAGAGAGACCAAGCTACAACATATTCGTCACTTTTTTTGAGGTTTTGTTTGCCAAAAACGTCTTTGACGGCTTCAAAGAAAGCGGTCAAGATTCCAAAAATTAACCAAGTCAACCTAAATATGCGCTCCTGACTCGCTCGTCGTTTAGCAAATCTGCTCCAATACCTGTGAGGGTAATATTACCAGCTTCTAGCACGTAACCCCGATCGGCAATTTGCAGCGCTAAACTGGCGTTTTGTTCCACTAAAAGGATTGTAACGCCCGTGGAGCGGAGGTTTTGAATGATTGCAAAAATTTCTTTGACGATCGCAGGTGCTAAGCCTAAACTAGGCTCGTCTAATAATAGCAGTTTAGGGCGCGACATCAACGCGCGGGCGATCGCCAACATTTGCTGTTCCCCGCCGCTGAGGGTTCCTGCTAGCTGACGGCGCCTTTCTGCTAGGCGCGGAAATATCTCAAATTGGCGCTCTAAATCGGCTTTTACTGCCGCCGAGTCCGATCGAATATAGGCCCCCAATTCCAAGTTAGTTAACACCGTTTGCTGGGCCAAAACCCGCCGCCCTTCGGGACTGTGGGCGATTCCCAATTTCACAACTTCGTGAGCTTGACGGCGGCTAATATCGCGCCCGCTATAAAGAATTTGTCCTTGCCGCAAATTAACTATTTTGGAAATCGCTCTCAGGGTGGTACTTTTGCCCGCACCGTTGGCACCGATGAGACTGACAACCTCGCCTGCATTAATCGTGAGATCAATATTTTGTATGGCTTGAATTCCGCCATAATTTACAGAAACATTTTTGAGCTCTAAGAGGATGTTTTTGTTTGTTTTAGGTGGGCTATGTTGCATTTTGTTTGACGGGATTTTTGATAACAAAACTGTCTCTTTTCTAGCAGTGGGCCAGGGGTTGAAACCTGGCTCATAGCTGAATTACTCTTCAGATGGCTGGAAGATTCATTTAAGGCTAACTATTAATTTTACTCGTTTCCCGTCAGAGCAGGCAAACATTTATATTTTTTACGTTTCATCTCCCAAATAAGCCTCAATTACCGCCGGGTCATTCCTCACAACAGCAGGTTCTCCCAAAGCAATAAGCTGACCGAAATGCAACACGGCAATCCGATCGCACAATCCCATAACTAGCGGTACATGATGCTCGATCAATATTACAGTTAAATTGAATTGCTGGCGTATTTCTCGGATAAATTCGCTTAATTTATGCTTTTCATTGGGATTCATCCCCGCTGCAGGTTCATCTAACAAGAGTATTTGCGGTTCTAAGGCTAAAGCGCGGGCAATTTCTAAGCGCCTCTGGTCGCCGTAGGGCAAGTTTTTGGCTTGTTCGCCCGCGCGATCGCCCAATCCGACTAAATCCAACAATTCTAAGGCTTTTCGCTGGGTTTTGCGTTCCATTGCGTTAGATGCTGGCAAGCCGAAAATCCCCGCCAGCACGGATAAAACTGGATTGCCCGATCGACTGTGGATGTGTCGGGCGATCGCCACATTTTCCACAGCAGAAAGTTCCCCAAACAACCGGATATTTTGAAAAGTTCTGGCAATACCTTTATTAGCAATTTGATAAGGCTTCAATTGGGAAATATTTTCATTTTGATAAATCAGGTTGCCACTAGAAGCAGGTATCAGTCCAGTCATTAGATTAAATAGAGTTGTCTTGCCCGCGCCGTTAGGGCCGATTAATCCAAAAATTTCGTGTTTTTCAACTGTAAAAGATACGTTGTTTACAGCAATTAAACCACCAAAACGACGAGTTAATCCTTTTGCCGCTAAAACAGGATTGCTTGTTGAGAGGGTAAGGGGTTCGGAAATCATAAACACATCATAGAACGAATATAAGATATCTAATTATGCCTTAGACTGCCGAATGTTCTTAAAGTCACCCTTTTTAAGCAGTATTTAGGGCGATCGATTGCACCACGGGCAAGCACAAATTTAGATCGCCCGGAGTCCTGAAACAGTTTGATGAGAATGTATACACAATTATTCAAATGGCTGAGACGGCTCATCAAACACAAGGATTCTAGCCCATGACGAAGCACTACCGACACAGATTAGCTGCCGTAATTGCCCTCTCGTTTCTATCTTTCACATCGCCTTTGCTGTTGACTCGCAATGCTGCGACTGGAATTGGGGAGGAACCCACAGCTAATCCCAAACAGATTGCCTTCCTCACCGAGAAGTTAAATATTAACGATGAAATAGCACTTGATCCAGCTATTAAGCTGTTACGAAAAATAGGTGAACCAGCCATCCCTGATAGGATGGAAGCTTTGCAGGATCAGAATTTGTCAGTCGCTCAGAGTGCTGCTGAGGTTCTAAGACAAATCGGTCTTCCTGCTATTCCTGCCTTTGTCAAAACCTTGAAAGACTCAGATGTGTCGGTTGGTGCAGAAACTAAAATTGCTGTGCCGCAGCTAATTCTGTTGCTGAAAGACTCCGATGCCACTGTGCGTAGCCGTGCTGACTATGCTTTGGGCAGGATAGGTGCAGAAGCTAAAACTGCTGTGCCGCACCTAATTCTGTTGCTGAAAGACTCCGATGCAACTGTACGTAGCCGTGCAGCCAATGCTTTGGGAAAGATGGGTGCAGAAGCTAAAACTGCTGTGCCGCAGCTAATTCTGTTGCTGAAAGACTCCGATGCCACTGTGCGTAGCCGTGCAGACTATGCTTTGGCAAGGATGCGTGCAGAAGTTGAAACTGCACTACCACAGCTAATTTCCCTGCTTCAAGACTCAGATGCAACTGTGCGTAGTAGTGCAACCAATGCTTTGGGAAGTTTCGGTGCAGAAGCTAAAACTGCACTGCCACAGCTAATTCTCTTGCTGAAAGACTCCAATCCCAATGTGCGTAGTAGTACAGCCTCTGCTTTGAATAAAATCCGTGCAAAAGCTTAAACTGCATTGCCGCAGCTAATAGTCTTGCTGAAAGACTCCAATCCAAATGTGCGTAGGTAGTGCAGCCTCTGCTTTGGGGACGATTGGTGCAGGAGCTAAAACTGTTGTGCCACAAATAGTTCCGCTGCTGAAAGACTCCGATGCCAATCTGCGTAGCCCTGCGGCCCCTGTCTTGCTAAGTATTGCTCTTCACCTTCAAGAAAAAGCAAAGACGCTAACCTCACCGGAGTTAAATCAGGCTGTATCAAACCTAGAATCAGCCTTAAAAATTTTGGATGAACCTAAAGCTAATTTGTCACAACCAAAAATCGCAAATCTCCGTGTATACATCAATGCTCTCAAAGCTGAACCAAGCAATTGCCACTGCATCAAATCACTTCCAAAAAGTCCCTACATCTGGGAAGTTTACTTGTTTTTCCTCTTCCGAATCTTTGGCATCTGCCCACTGTGGCTGCTCAAAATCTACGAAACCTTAGAACCGAAATAGTCGGCGTCAGAAACATCACCGTCTTGCTAGCAAAACTCTATGTCAAACAACTCATTGCCAAGAAAAAAGGCACAGCAGAAGGCAATTCACCCACTACTATTTTTGAGTAAATACTGCACTATTTAAACCGAACAAACCGCAGCGTAACAGAGGATAAAGTCAGCGATTACACCGCTAGATATTAACGGCAACGATGAGAGTTAATGGCAAGATTTATTGAAGGTAGCCGACTCCCAAAATTAATCAGAAGCGATCGCAGGCTTTCTGTTAGCCGTAAAAAATTGCTATCTCGATAAAATTCCCGGTCCAAAAGATACTGACTTTCTGCCGCAAGAAATCACATCGCGCTATAATATTACAATTACCGTACCGCTTCAATCTCCTCAAGCCGTCTCGCCTGGGTAATCTTATGACGATGTACGAACCGGATTCGCCACCTTCCCAAACAAAAGTCCTCCCTACGATGTATGATTTACCCAGTGAAGACCCGGAGGAACCCGGTTTGCCTGACGAATTCCACGACTTTCAACCTGAACTGCTGCGTTTAACCTGTCGCCCCGCAAACCATCCGCCAGAACAAATATTTATAGCGAGAGACCTTAATCTCTACTACGATTCTAACCATCTCAATTGGTACAAAAGACCTGATTGGTTTGTCGTCTTGGGGGTTCCGAGATTTTATCGAGGTGACGAATTACGCCTCAGCTACGTGATGTGGCAAGAAAATGTCAGTCCTCTGGTAGTAATAGAACTGCTATCACCTGGAACTGAAGATGAGGATTTAGGAATTACAGAAGAATCCCGAAATAAACCGCCTACTAAGTGGCGAGTTTACGAACAGATTTTGCAGATTCCTTACTACTTTGTTTTCAGTCGGTACAACAATCAACTGAGAGTATTTCGTTTGATTAGCAATCGTTACCGCGAACAAGTTTTAACCGAACCCCGATTCTGGATACCGGAATTAGAATTAGGTATAGGTTTGTGGGAAGGTTGTTATCAAGGTTGTTCGAGGTTGTGGCTGCGTTGGTACGATGTCAGTGGCGATTGGGTTCTGACTCCAGAGGAGTTTGAAAGGCAGCGAGCCGAATTAGAAAGTCAGCGAGCCGAATCAGAAAGTCAGCGAGCTCAATTAGAAAGTCAGCGAGCAAATCGTTTAGCCGATCGCCTCAGAGCAATGGGCATTAATCCAGATGAGCTGTAAAATTAAATAGCAGCATGAAATGGTGCAAGCTGCAAGCGCTGTCCATAAAAACTTATTAACTAAAAATAAATTATGCCAGACTCTACCTCACTGCGCGATCGCTACCTAGCCCTAATCGACAAAATTGTCGAAATCACCCTCAAAGGTCAAATTCGCTCCAAAGAACAAGTTTATCAAATGCTGGTGCAAGACATTAGTACCGGTACTGGCGAAATCTTTGAACGCTGTTTCGGCGAACGCCTTGATGCCGCCGAAAATCAACTCAGAAATGAAAAAGACGAAATCAAACAAGCAAAGGCAAATCGCACCCTCAGAGCTCTCAAAACCATCCAAGGAGAATGGGAACGTTGGCAGAAAGATAACCGCGTCGATCGCGCAATTGCCTCCTCAATCCAACAAATCGTTAGTGCTGAATCTAATGCCCGCCTCTTGGCATTATTGCAAGTAATTGATCCGAATAAAGAACATCCGCTGACTCTAGATCAATTGCAGCAATTAGCCAAATCTCTGCACCAACAAATGCTGCAAACTGCCAATCCCGAAACCGAACAAGATTTGCAGCAAATCACCGCCGGCATCGCCAAAGGTTTAGAATCTTGGCAGCGTTTGGAACCGGAACTTGTGGGCTGGATTTATCAGCCGCAGCAGCTAGGATTTGCCGGTAGTCCCGAACAAAATGGGCCTTGGGCTTTTTGGGCAAAAAAAGTTAACAGTCCCTTTCCCCAGGCTCTTTTGAATACTATTGCGATCGGTGAATCTGTAGTTCAATTCGCAGCCCAGCAATCGAATTTAGATTTAGGCATATTGGTGGAATTAGCGATTATTTTGCAGTGCTTGCAGCGGGCGTTGGCGACATGGTTTGACAAGCAAGTTTACGATTCCAAAGTGTCAACGAAAGCTTCTATTTCTACTTACATTACTTTTGCGGTAATTTGGAGTCAGCTAGCTAGTGGGTTTAATAATTCTACCAAGAGCGGGGAGCAGTTGGCCAATGCTTGTTTTCAAGTAACTTTGCAAATTTTGCGGGCTTTTTCTCAACGAGAATACTTTCCGCTTTACGGGGGAATTTTTGCTTCATTTGATGGTAAAGCTCTGCGTCATACTTTGGATTATTTAGATGAACCGCTGCGGCGAGTTGAAGGCACTCAAGCAAAAGCTCGAATTCTGACGCTTTTGGGTTATTCGATGCAGGCGGCTGGGGCTTACGAGCGATCGATCTTGTTGCACAAGCAAGCGCTGGAAATTGCCCGTACCGAAGGGGACAAAGCTTGCGAAGTTGCCAATCTCAATCACATCAGCCGCAACTATGTTGCTCAAAAAAATTATCAGGAAGCGATTAATTACAGCCAGCGGGCTTTAATTATGGCACGACAAGCGGGAGAGCGACAAGGCGAGGCAAATGCTCTGGCTAATTTGGGTTACAGTGAAGTGTTTCAAGCGCGGCAGTTGGAGGAGGTGGAACCGGAGGTTTACGAGAGTGCGATCGGTTATTTGGAACAAGGTTTGTTGCTATCGGAAAAATTGGGCGATCGCCAAAGTCAAGCTTTTTGTTCCAGCAGTCTCGGTATCGCTAAAATTGCCCTGGAAAATGCTGAAGCTGCGATCGAATATTTGCTCAAAGGTTGGCAAGCAGCTCAATTCTCAGGGGATTTATATTTGCAAGGTCTGAATTTGGCTTACTTGGCTCAAGCTTATTACAGAATCAACTCACTAGAAAAAGCCATATTTGCTGGCAGTTTGGGGATGTATACTTTGGAGCAAATTGGTGCGATGGAGTGGCGTCAATCGGCTGGCTTGTTGACTATTTTGCGGGGTCAAATGGGGGCTGAATCTTTTAAACAAGCTTTGGCTAAAAGTCGAGCGAATATCATTCCGGCGATCGGTGTTGATGGGTACGATTACATCCCGGAGTTGCTGGAAAAATATCAGCAATCTATTTAACTCTTTGTGGAACAGGCCAAAAAGCCTGTTGCTGAGGGGGGTGCAAAATGTAAGTTTTAACTCACCCAATAGCTGCATTATCAATAAGTCTTTCATGGGCGGGCATGATGCCCAGCCCACAACCAAATTTAAGTCTTTGTGGAACAGGCATCTTGCCTGTTCATTTGTTTTTATGCACCCCAACCTCGGAATAACTAATGCTCAACTATCACCGGTGTGCCAACTGCGACTTTCTCAAATAAAGCCTGTGCGTCTTTGTCAAACATTCTGACACAACCGTGAGAAGCCGCCCCCCCGATCGACTCTGGATTCGGAGTACCATGAAAACCAATCACATTCTTGCCATCCGTCCAAAATCCCATCCACCTACTCCCTAATGGATTATCTGGCCCAGCAGGAATAAGTTCTCCTGTCCAAGGATTTTGCCAAACTGGATCTTTGATCATTTGCATCACTTTAAAATTGCCTGTAGGAGTTTCCCACCCGCCTTTTCCCACAGCAACCGGGAAACTGGTTTGCACCTTATTTTGTCGGTAAACATAGACGCGGCGTTCTCGCAATTTCAGGACTAAACGTACTTCCTCAATAGGATTTACCGCAGGCTTTGGTTCCTGGGGAATATAACGAAATGGTTCTCCCAAGGGCGGCAGTTCTGGGGTTCCAAGATTCGGCAATTGTGTCTCGGATGTGGGCCGCTGCGCTGCGATCGCACTATTACTTGAATTAGCCACCAATTCGGCAGTCGCCTGCTGCTGTAGGCCGACCGACAGCGCGGCTGCACTCAAGCTCAGTACAATTAACTTGTTAAACGAAAATTTGCTCTTCACCATTGTTTTCTTCGCTAAACTCCTCACCAGCATTTCCTACAAAGTTCCTATCTAATTATCCGCCAACCGCACCTGATGAGAAAATTTTTGAGATGGCTTTTTGACGGCAACTGCGCTGTACAGTTTTTAGTTGAAATTTCACCACTGATAACTTGTAGCTCAACACAAAGCTTAAGCAATAATACCAAAACAACAAGGTTTTTATAAGTAGCTCAGTGGAGTTACGCAATAGAATGTCGTTAAAAAACCCGGTTTATGGGTAAATCTTGCAAGAAAATGATTAAGTTTTCCCTCCGACTAATTGGATTTTTTAGTAATGGCCGACTGGCGATCGAGTATTCAAACTATGGCGCTGCTGTATCCGGCAAGCACAATCTGTCTTTGGGTAGAGTTCCCCCCAGCAACAGTTAGGTGGGCGGAAAAAAACTGCAACGGTCGATCGAATAAACTCAATATATCACGGCAACACTCTAGAGATGCAAACCGCTGAACTTGTTGTAAATCGGGAACTTATGATGTAAAATTTAGTCTTTCAATACTTGTTCGATAATCTTTTTTTGAGATTGTCATAAATTTCCTACTCTGGGGATTAAACTGGATTAGGTATAGAAGTTGGGACTTTCGTGCAGCGGAAGCAAACCCGACCCTGAATAGCAGTTAATGTGAGGTTTCAATGCGTCTTCAGAACATCAAATTATTGACAGGTGCAACACTGTCGGTGGTAATTTCGGCGGTCTCAGTAAATCCTGCGATGGCTAACCCTGCAACTCAAATAGCCCAAACGCAGACCACCACAACAGCAAACACTACAACCATTGTCGGTTTTGTCAAAAGTATTGTCGGCGATGTAGTAACTATTCGCGAAGAAAGCGCGCCGTACAGGACTCTCAGGATTCAAAGATGCGTCCTGAGAATTATTGGCTTAGTACCGGGAATGAAAGTCAGAGCCACCGTCGCCGGATCTCAGATCCAAAATATCGCGGTGATCCCCGATTATAAGGTGGTCGCCACAACGGTTGCTCGTCCCGCAACCCCAGCACCGGCACCGCGTCCGGCTCCAGAACCGCCACCGCGTCCGGCTCCTCGTCCGGCTCCGGCTCCGGCTCCTCGTCCGGCTCCCCGTCCAATTCCGGCTCCGGCTCCGGCTCCGGCTCCTGTGAGAGGACTTTGGTAGACCTAGGTTATACGATTTTAGATTTTTGATTGTCGATTTTCGATTGAAAATTGGCAATGACAATCAAGCAATTTGATCCGGGCCCCCCGGATTTATTAGTAGGATCGCTTTCTTCAATCAACAATCTAAAATCGCAAATCTAAAATCGATTGACTGATGAAGCTCAAGGTTTGAAACACGGGCCTACAGTTGCCTTCTTTTTTTGCAACTGGTATGAGTAAGCGAAATTAAGTCACCGCGCACGCGGTGGCTTCGCTGTTTAATAGCAGTTAGAATAATATAATTGTCTAGCAATTGTGGAGAAATCGCTGCTATGTATTACCTGCGTTTCTTGCTACTAATTCTGCTGTTGCCGATGATTGCGTGCGATCGAGCTACAGATGCGATCGCCCCTGCTGTGGGCGACAACGGCCCCGTGTCTCAAATTCCCTCCCGTGCACCGCTGGGAAATGTTGGGACAAATCAAATTATACCGACCAAACCGCTTTCGCCGCAGCCCATCCGCATTGTTGCAACTTCTTTGCCGCAGCCAGGAGCCAGCGAAAGCGCCTCAAAACCTCCTCAAGTAATACCGATTCCCGCATCGCCAGTGCTGCGAGTGCCTCCTGGCTTTGTCGTCAACGTTTTTGCTGACAATTTAGACGCTCCTCGATGGCTGGCTTTGACCCCGACAGGCGATGTTTTGGTAACAGAAACGCGACAGAATCGGATTACGCTGTTGCGGGATGCCAACGGCGACGGGGTTGCTGAGGTTCGCAAGACTTTTGCAAGTGCCCAAAACGGGTTAAATATTCCCTTTGGTATGGCTTTTGCCGATCGCTATTTTTTCCTCGGAAATACCGATGAAGTTCGACGATTTCCCTACACAAAAGGGCAGGAACAATTGACCGGTACTGGTCAAAAAATTGCCGATTTACCGGGCGGTGGCTACAACCAACACTGGACGCGAAATGTTGTCGTTTCCCCCGACAAGAGCAAGCTTTTCGTCTCAGTTGGATCGCAGTCTAATGCCGATGTCGAACCGCTGCCGAGGGCGTCTGTTCAAGTGATGAATTTGGACGGCAAGAACCAGCAAATTTTTGCTTCGGGTTTGCGAAATCCGGTGGGATTGGATTTTCACCCAAAAACCAATCAACTCTACACGACAGTCAACGAACGCGACGGTTTGGGAGATGATTTGGTGCCGGATTACTTGACAAGAATTCGTCAAGGCGAGTTTTACGGCTGGCCTTACACTTATTTTAAGCCTAATTTGCTCGACCCGCGCCACGCTAGAAATGGCAATAGCGATCGACCTGATTTAGCGGCTAAAACATTAATGCCAGACGTGTTGTTTCAGGCGCACTCGGCGGCTTTGGGGCTTCAGTTTTACGACGGCAAAACGTTTCCCAAAAGATTCCTAAATGGGGCGTTTGTGGCGTTTCGCGGCAGTTGGAATCGCAACGCTGGAACTGGTTATAAAATCGTGTTTGTACCTTTTAATGCGGCGAACGGACGCCCTCAAGGTTATTATGAGGATTTTCTGACTGGTTTTCTCACAGATCCGTCGGGCCCGAAAACTTGGGGGCGGCCGGTTGGTTTGCTGGTTTTACCTGACGGGAGTTTGCTATTTACTGAGGAAGCGAACAACCGGATTTATCGGGTGCAGTCTCGCGGCTGACGATTGGGCGATCGATAAATTCTTCACCCTCGTATACTTTTTGTTGAATCAAAAATTTATCTTCTTTTCTAATTTCACTATTCAATTTGAGATTCGCTGGGTTGTGGCGGGTTTTGTAGAGAGATTGTCTGCTGTTGGTTCTGATTGCGGCCTAAAACTGCCTCTACAAGCCTCGAATATATCAGAACGCTCGACTTTTTGCGATCGCGCTTTAAAATCCCGAACCAGGTTGTCTCAGAAACTCTGCTTCTTCCGGGGTTGTTTCGCGTCCGAGAATTTGATTGCGGTGGGGAAATCTCCCAAAACGCTGGATTATTTCTAAATGCTGCATCGCGTATTCAATGAATGAATCGCTGTCAGGTTCGCCGCTGAGTTGGCGAAATAGTTCCACGGATTTTTGCTGGTTTTCTAAGTTTTCGCTGTGTTGAAAAGGGAGATAAACAAATAATTTTTGTACAGTTAGCAATTCGCGATCGAAGTTATGATTAACAGCATATTCGGCGGTGGCTAAAGCTTTGTTGTCTGTGGCGAATGCTTGGGGCGTTCCGCGAAACATATTACGCGGAAATTGATCTAACAGTAGAATTAATGCTAGGCAGTTGTCGGGGGAATCGTGCCATGAGTCGAGTTTACCGGAGGCGGCTAGTTCGTATTGTGGCAGAAAGCGCCATCGCACTTCTGCATCAAAATCCACATTTTTTTCAAACCATTTCTTGTGGACTTTGCCAAACTCAGGAGAGTGCGATCGACCGAACCAAAAATCTAAAACTTCATTCATTAGCAATCTAGTATGCGATTGATTGTTGATTAAAGCTTCTGTGTCTGTAGTTGCACAAAATGCGCTATCTGTCCAACTACAAACCGCAGCGATTAATGATTAGCAATGATGACTTAGGAACCTTTGTTGTCCGGTGCTTAAAGTTACAAACTAGCAAACAGTCTGTCCCAAGTTTTGCCTCCCACAACTCCGTCTACAGGAATATCCGCTTGTCGCTGAAATCTTTTCACTGCATCTTCGGTTGTCGGACCGAAAACGCCATCAATTGCGATCGGGTGTCGGGACAAGCCCCGCGCGTTCAACAACTTTTGCAGTTTCTTCACATCGTGCCCTTTCGAGCCGCATTTTAAAATCCTTTTATGGTGTTTCACTGCTGGTCGATGGCAATCATCAGTGTAGCAAACTGCGGAGCCCGCTGCATAGTTGGCTCTACTTGTGCCCGTCAAAACTAATAGGGCGAGAACTGCTAGTAAATAATAAAAAGTCTGTGATCCGGCCATATTTTTCCTGTTAATTTTTCATTCGAGCGACCAAACCAACAATCTAAAACTTCATTCATTGGCAATCTAGTATGCGATGGATTGTTGATTAAAGTTTCTGTGTCTGTAGTTGCACAAAATGCGCTATCTGTCCAACTACAAACCGCAGCGATTAATGATTAGCAATGATGACTTAGGAACCTTTGCTGTCGGGTGCTTAAATTTACGAATTAGCAAACAGTCTGTCCCAAGTTTTGCCTCCCACAACTCCGTCTACAGGAATATGAGATTGCCGCTGAAATTTCTTCACTGCTGTGAGAGTTGTCGGCCCGAACACGCCATCAATTGCGATCGGGTGTGGGGACAAGCCCCGCGCGTTCAACAACTTTTGCAGTTTCTTCACATCTGCCCCTCTCGATCCGTGTTTTAAAATCCTTTTGTGGTGTCTGACTTCGGGTTCGTGGCAATCATTAGTGGGGCAAATTGTGCTGCCCGCTGTATAGTTTGCTGCATTGGCGCCAGTCAAAACTAATAAGCCCAGAACTGCTACTAAATAATAAAAAGTCGGCTGCGAAGGCTTAGGCTTAGGCGGAGGCGGAGGCGGGGGAGGGGGCGGTTTTGGCTTGCATTCTAGTGAAATAGTACCAGTACAAACTTGTTCGGACATACTTTCCCTGTTAATTTTCTCAAGCGTTGTTTGCAAGTTTGACGATTGTTAGAGGGTGAGAAACCGGGTTTATAGGATGAGGGCATCCAATCTTGATTCACCGGGTTTCTGGCAACAGTCAACCGACATTCTACAATATAAGTGGCTTTACTGCAAAATCTCCAATCGTGCAAGTTAAATTTTGTTGCTGTTTGGTAGCAGCAAAGGTAACAATTACTTCGCAGGCAACTGCAACTGTCAGCATTACCAAGTTTCTCGCCAGTGGGTAATCGCAAACGTCATCATTCGCCGCTGAAGGAACCCGATAGTGTTCGTTCCAAATTATTTCGGAGTAATCGGCAGCTAATCCGACGTGCACGCAGGGAAGGGAGGCACTGGCACAGTAATCCTTGACTGCTTGCCGCCCTACACTGTTATCAAAAGTATCGATGACTGTGGCGCTGTTGGCAAGCAGCCGATCGACATTTGCGGGTGTCAATTCTTTTGAGTGCGCGTCAATGCTGACTCCCAAAGCGCGGTAGAGGTTGTTGGCGAGAATTTTGGCTTTGAATGCGCCGATGTCCGATCGATAATAGGGTTGAGTGGAAAGGTTGCGTTCCTCGATGCGATCGCGATCGATGACTTTTAACTGACAAAAGCCCGATCGCGCCAGACTTTCTGTAATATTCGCACCCAAAGCGCCCGCGCCGCACACCGTTACCGGGAAATTTTTGATCTGCGACATCACTGCGGCACTTCTGTAAAGTTGTTCGTGAAAAAATATACTCATGGTCAGTAGTCAGTAGTCAGTAGTCAGTAGTCATTATTTCCTATCTATCTTCAACTACTCCAACTAATGATTGCAAGTCGAAGTCTTTGTCCAATCCGCTGAGACAAATGCCAGCACTCATAACTGTCAAGTCATTTTTGGCGATCGCAGAAGTGTGGTGTTCTCCTGTTCCGCTAGTCCATTCAACTAGCCAATAATTTTCGCGATCGAAAAAATCCCGCAATTCACCGCCTCCCATTTTCAACGCCCGCTGCAAGCGCTTTTCTTCCCGCACTTTCGGATCGAAACCTTTAATATTTCGGGACACCAATTCGTAAACTGTTCGCATTTCCGGTGTCATCCCTTTGAAGCGAACTTCTTGAGGCAAAATCAACTTTCTTAAAGCTGCTTTCAACTTTTCAGATGGCAGCGGATCGGCGCGCCTGTCAATCTCTTCAAACCACAAACAATGACCGTCCCACCGCGCAACAATCGGCTCAAATTGCGAACCTTCAGTTACTAAATGAACTGGTACGGGTTTCGCAACACCTGTGCGCTGTTTAGCATCAGATTCGTTAACAGGATAAGCCAGCCAACTTTGCCCTTGCAGCACACAAGCCAAGTGCAAGCGAACAGGTACGAGCAGTTGCAAATACTCGGCCACTTGCGGCAAAATCGGCTCCTCAATTACCGCAACAATTTTCTCATTTACTGGCGCAAAAATAGCCCATCCTTCAAAGTTGCGTGGCTGCGGTTGAAAAGTATAAACCATTGAGCTAACTCTTATCCGCACGCTTCCCCCGCGCACGCAGGGAGCCAGGAATTGGGTATCGAGTAGTTGCCCTTCTTTGGCCGCAAGTTGGCTGAGAATTCTGCGAATATCTGCCAATGGATTGACCTCCGTAATCTTACTTATTGTACATAACGCACTTTTAATTAAAGCCACTACAAAGAATTGTAAACACTCTTGACACGAATGAATATCCTAATATAATATTGAGCGAGGATAGAATTTTAACCTTGTAAATATCTCAAGTAAATATGCTGCCAAAGCTTTTTTCTAAGTTGGTTGTAGTGACAGCTCTGACACTTCCTATTTTGGGGTCAGCCCAGGTAGCTAAAGCTCAGACCACCTATGGAGCTACTGCTTATTCTGCGACTTCTGGCGCCACTGGTATTAGTTGGAATCATGATTCACAGAGAGGCGCACTAAACGCAGCAGTAGCCGCTTGCAATGAAGAAACAGGAGGTGCTGACGACTGTGAAGCGCTGACCTATAATACCAATAATTGTGGAGCGATCGCATTAGGCGAAGGAGGAGCAGGTGCGGGCTGGGGTGACGACAAATCAGCAGCAGAAGCTCAAGCTCTCGCCGCTTGCAGCGAACTAGAGGGTGGCCGTTGTAAAGTGAAGCTTTCAGCTTGCAACGAATAATTAAACTGATAAAAATCGGTCGGAGTTGTTTATATTTTCGCTGGTAAAACAGCTTATAAAATGGTAAGTGTAAAGTGCTCTTCGGCGCACCTTCCACTTACCATTCGGCTAAACGTAGGGTGCTATCAGAGCGCACCTTACAGTTAATCTCCTACTTCGGAAGTAACTGCATCAGGTGGCAGCAAACTTTCTAATCTATCTTTAGACCAGTATTCAGTAGGATAAGCGAGTGCAATAATATCAGAGAGTCGAATCAGCCACGTAACTTGTCCGTAAGCATCGATATTTTCCGCCTGTTCGTTAGGGGGGACTATCACCAAAAGTTCCACGAAGTCCGCAAACAAATTAATCGGGATGCCGCCAAAACTGCTATTATTTGTTTTAATCCAAACTTTGCTGCCTCGATCGAGAGCTTCTTGCAGTCTGGTGCAAAGCAAACTGGATTTTTTGACCTGGGATTTTTTGGCTTTCGACTTTTTTCCCATAGTTTTAAGAAGTTAAAGTAGTTGTATTGTGGGTTGCACAGTTCGTTGAACCGTGGGTTGAGATTTAGTGCGATCCTCTTCGTTGGCGTAGCCCCCGTAGGGGCGGGCTTTCTTTCGGATCGCAACGCTTTCGCTAACGCGGTTTGGTATTGAAACGGACAAAAGGAAAAAGGGCGATCGCCCCCTCGCTACCCCATTACTCTAGTCTATAAGAAAGTGCTGTACTGCGATCGTAATAACAATTTAATCGCAAAATCGGGAAATGACACCAGTTCGCAAAAAATGCGACTCTAGCCAAGGTTCAAACCCTTAATTCATCAGTGATGCCCAATCTAAAATCTAAAATCTAAAATCTAAAATGGTAGGACCTGCGGTGGCACTGTTACAAAGTCAGTCCACAAGACCCGTGTTTCTACTGTGCCCAAATGCAGTATAATTGGCGGAATCTTCCCCAATCGTTTAAGTAAAACAATGGACTGGCGAAAGCTCATTAATCCAAACCCGAAAGCTTCAACAAGTCAACCAGCAGCCCCAGAAACTCGATTGTCTGTAGAATTTTTGCTAGGGCTCTTTGCTGCGGGATGGACTCAACAGCAGGTGTTAGAGAAATATCCTGCACTGACTGAGGGAAAGTTGCGCGCTGCTTTGGCTGCTGCTGATTCCCAGTTACTGTCATCCATCGCTAATCCAGAATTACAAGAAATTATCGCAGAAGGAAGAAGAAAGAAGTCGATGTGAAAATGCAATAATACGAATCGCTTGAGGAAAGGCAGTCGGGAGTTTGGGAATAAAGGGCGATCGGATTCCTCACTCTATGAGTTTACTCTCATTTGTAGGATTTTTTCAGTATCATTCTCTTCATCAAGCCCAAATTTTTTGCAAACTTCATCGAGTGTCTGAGGTTGAATGACTCTTGCTTTAGCTCTTTTTAATGCTGTAAACAAACGAGTTGCATTTGCAGGCGACCTCAGCAAATAAAGCGTTTCTAGCAAACTTTCTAATTCTGCCTCAGAAATCAAAACGGCATTTTTGCCGCTAGGCCTAGTAATAACTATTACTTCCCCAGTTTCAACAGCGCGATTACAGAGATTTTCTAAATTTGCTTCTGCTTCAGTGTATGTAATCTCAGTTGACATAAAATTCTAACTCCGACTAATTTAATGACTCAACTTTTCTCACTTTACTAATAGTGATAGCGCCCTTTCAGAAAATCAATACGGTCCTCACTTACTAAATAAACAATACGATGTTCTTT
This sequence comes from Microcoleus sp. w1-18aA5, assembly GCF_036701705.1. NCBI lineage: Bacteria > Bacillati > Cyanobacteriota > Cyanophyceae > Oscillatoriales > Microcoleaceae > Microcoleus > Microcoleus sp. w1-18aA5. Next base: position 80,696 of record NZ_JAUPTE010000013.1, read on the forward strand.
ATTCAAGCGACGCGACCACGCGCCCGAAAACTCGTATTTCAAGGGTTCCGGCTTGCCAATGCCTTCAAACGGGTCTCGCAGAATTTCTCTGACCATTTTGATTAAGCGTAACGCCATCTTGCGGTCAGTTTGTACCCAATATTCTAGGTCTTCTAAAAACTCCGGCTGAAAAACGGCCTGACGTTCTACGCGATCGCTCTCACCCTCAGCACTCATCTGGCAAACCCTGAATCATTTTTTCAATTTTATGCTCCCTCCTAGAAAAAATAAAGTGAGCATTGGCCGCAAGCTTAACTCACGAGCCATGCTCAATTATATCACTTGTCATCCCTCACAGGCAGCGACGTGTCCATAATTTCCATCAACAATTCCAGTCGCGAAGGACGACTCAACATCGGCACTAAATTCGGCAAGGAGTAATAATCACCTGCAAAGGTAAAGGTTTCCACCGATACTTTTTTGTCCTTCAATTGCTTCTGGACATATTCGCACCAAGAACCAACTCGCACAATCACAACATCAGGATTTACCCCCAAACTGCGGCAGTAATTCTGATAAGCATCTGCAAAATAAGGTGCAGCATTTTCGCCTTCATCTGTTACGATAATGAATTGCTCGACAACCTGCTTTTTAATTCGCATTGCTTCCACCGCGCAACCGCAACTTGTGCCGCCGCCGCTGCGAATGTGTTTGAAAGCGGCTTCCCAGTCTGTCAATTCGCTGCCGTTTGCTTGCACTGGATACGGTATCGTGTCAAAGGCATAAACGAACAAAGCAGCGTCGGAGATGCCGGAAATCAAAGCAGCGAGACGCTTGCCGACTTCGATCGCACTTTCCATCGAACCCGACTTGTCAATCAACAAACCGGTTGCTTTCGCAATCTTGCCGCGCTTCTTCACCTGTTCGTTTGTCACCGCTTCCAGCTTCGCCGCCGTTGCTGCGTCGAAGTTCGCGCCCGCGCCCGCAACACTCGCTTTGTAAGCAGAAACCCGATCGCACTTTGCCGCTTCATCCAGCTTCGAGTCAATCAACTGCTTAACTTCGGCGTGATCCATCGCGCCACGCGACTGAATCGATTTCAAATTGTTGATGACTTCCTGCGGCGACATCGAATTAATCAGCGCGGCCAAAACCGTTGGCGTTAGCTGTCTGATCGCACCAACTGCGATCGTATACGGAATCTTGTACTCAACAATCAAATTCGCCTGTTCCGCAGGTGTCGCCGCCTTTGCTAACTGCTTCAAAACGAATGCCAGAGAGTCTTCCGGCGGATTGTCTTTAAACAGGATAGCATTAGCGCGATCGCTCGGCTTGACGTGCAGCGTTGCGTACAAATGCTTCATCGCCTTGCGGTTGCGGATGGCGGCGCGATCGAAAAACTGTGCATTCTTTTCCCGCGATTTCAGATAGCGAGTGACAGCAGTGCGCGCGCTGCGGGGAACCTTATTCTGGTGCTGCTTCATAAAGTCCACAATCCGCGAAACCTCGTAGGGAGGGAACTCTTGCAGCATCATAAAACCGGCATCTCGGTGTTCCGTCAGCGCCGAAGTCAGCAAATTTCCAGCAAAAACTTCCTTGTGATCGCGCACGTCGCCGTGACGTTGATACCACACTGCTAAATGACCGTAAAATATTGGGTCTAATTCGATAATTAACTTGTGAATTTCTGCTACTTTTTCTAATTGACGGTGCGGAGTTGTGAGGAGACTGTTGAACATTTCCAAACGCAAATCGCGCTCTGCTGTATTCATATTCATTGGTGTTACCTTCCTATTCGATTTTGGATTTTGGATTTTAGAAGTATTCAAAATCGGTGGTTGGCAGTTGTTGCACGCTAGCAAGTGAAATTTAAAAATCACCGCGCAAGTTTGGGGAGCTTTTTTTTAGTAAACCTATGGCTAAACCTAATAGGGTCTGTATGTAAGCTCTCGCGATTGGGGCGCGGCAAAAACTGCGATTTTAAATTAACTATTTCAGGGAAACTCTTTCTAATTCGATCGCTCTCAAGTCTGGTTCAACCCAGCTATTTCGGGCTTCCCAAGACATCAGCCGATCGCGCGTGTAGTAGCGAAATGGTAAATTGCGTGAAGCGGAGCTATCCCGTAGGGAATCGGCATATTTGGCAATCAAACCATTAGCCAGATATACGATCGAGCGATTTTGGCTTTCATCGGCGAGATATCGGCGAATAATTCGTACCCAAAACAGCGTTAGCGTTTCGTGATACCCACTGTTTTTTGTGGTTTCAATTCCTTGAGCCGAGTTGTAACTTTTAATGCCATTGCGAATCGCATTTATCACTTCTTGCTCCGAGTCATAACACAGATACCACAGGGCAACAGTTAAATGTGCTTCGTGGGTCCATTGACTTCGCGACAGGTTGCCTTCTTGGAAGGCATGAATCAGACTGTCTATCTCCTTGGGCGATCGGTAAATTGCCAGTTTTTTTCTCATGGCTAATACCCAATTTATTTTTGAGGACGGAAGTCTTCAATACAAACAGGATTACTTAATTATTATCCTGAATTAACAACAAGAGTTTATAGCGCCTAAAAGGTCACTTCGCGCAAGTCAAGAAAGCCGTTGGCACATACGCAGGAGTTGAACCCGCGACCAGTCCCTTAAGAGGGAATTGCTCTACCAATGAGCTAGTATGTAAGCTTCCTTTGTTGGGGCGCCAAGTGGAACTTTTAAGCGCCGGATAGATATAACAAATTCAGCTATAAGAGGCAGCGCACAAGTCAGAGAAGCTTTAGCCTCACGGCAAGTAGGAATTGAACCTACAATTCGATTTTAAGTCGAACGTATCCAGTTTGTAAGCTTCTTTTGTTAGGGTGCGCTGCCTAATACGTGCTTTAAATGAATTTCTAGCCGTAAACGGCTTCTGGGCGGACAATTAAATCGCCGCTGGGACGGCGATCCAGAACGTAAGACTCGAAGCGATCGCCTTTGACATCAAAATGATTTGCTAGACGTTCCTTAATAGCCTTGTCGCTCATGCCTGCCGCGATACCCAGTTGGTCTTCTGCCAGATCGTAGGAACGTCCTTCAAAACGAATGTGAACCATCACCGATACCTCCTAGAGCAATTTTGGATTTGGGATTAGTAGCTTATCTGCTCTCGACTTTGGCTTTTTGTGAGACTTAGCAAATTGCCAGTATCGGTAAAGATTCACGAAATCTGATAATCTTTACTGAAAGAAGCGCCGTTCTCAATGATAAGCTTGTTTGATTTTACGGATTTCCTCAGCCTTTTTGCTTGATTTAAATCTGGCTGAAATTGTCTGTTCTGAATCCGCATGAAATTCGTCGAAATTAGACTGATTTCGTACAATATCTGACTCTGTTCGAGTCAGTTTGTAACCGAACAGTCTCGTATAAAGTAACAACATGACCATCGAGTCTATATTACAAGACTTTCAAATTGATGTTCGTTGAAATTTTGAGCAATATTTAGTTGTCAACGTTCAGAATTTGCACGAAAAATACAGGTTTTTGCTTGTCCTGCGCTTTCCATACTTATATACTACATACATACTACACAGGTGTCAAGGGGGTAGCAAAAGTTTTTTAGATAAAACTTACACGAGTGGCGAGAAACCGGGTTTTTTCACGAAAATATTTGGTTGCTACCCGCATATCCGGTAAAAAACCGGGTTTCTTGGGTCGGAGTGCGTAAGTCCTGAGATATTGCACCATTCTCAATAAGCTTTTTATGAATAGGCAAGATGCCTGTTCCACAAAGAGTAAATTTTCTTGTGGAACAGGCATCTTGCCTGTTCGTGAGAATGGTGCAAGATGTGAGTAAGTCCCTATCAATTAAATATCCTTAACATAAGAAATGCTCTTGCGAATATTGTGAAAGCCTACTGATTCGTAAAGCCGCAGCGCACCGCAGGAATTTTCAGCATCGACGCCGAGAATAGCCGTCTCGACACCGGCAGCTTTGAGTCGATGCAAACCAGCCAGCAACATTGCTCGTCCCAATCCAATTTTGCGGAAGCCGCGCCGCGTACCGAGAACACCAATCCAGCCTTCGTTTCTGCCGGTGCGATCGTTTTCATCGGGGTTAATTTCGCAGTAGCAAAAAGCGGCAAAAGTGCCGTCTGCTGCAACAGCGATCGAATCTAGATCGTTTCTATAATTGGGTAGAGTTGAATAGTAATTGGATTTCTCTACTGTAAAATCGTGGTGGTTCCAGTGGTCGATAAACGACTGGTTGAACATTTCTACCCAAGCTTCCGCATCCTGTTCGCAGGAGACTTGACGCAGCAAGAAACCTTCGGGAAATTGCGGTTCTGGGATTGGTTCACAGAGCGATCGCGCCATGCGGAAAAAATAGCGATCGGCCCTGAAACCGCAACTTGCGAGCACAGAAATGCGATCGCAATCCTCAGCGCGAGCCCAAGATCGCAGCTTCACGGGCGCGCTCCGCATCGCAGACACCTCGCGCATCCGCACTTCACCCCAGGCGATCGCGGCTGCTTCCACATCGCCGGATCGCGCGTCGGGGTGGACGCGAAACCACAGCCAACCGTCAATTACTTCCCCCGGTTCAGAAACCGACAACTGAGCAAAACCGATTAATTTTCCTTCCGCATCTTCCCAAAGGCGGATATCGCGGGCTTTGTCTAGGGACGGTTGGTTAAATTCTTGTTCTAATTCCGAGATGGAAGTACCTTCATCGAGCCGATCAACTTCTTCGCAAGTATTGATTAAATGTGCGATCGCATCTAAATCGCGATCGCCCCCATAGCAGCGCGTCGAGAGACTTGCCATCATAGCTAATCACCATTTCCTGTCGTTATTCAGTTTAAAAATAGCTTGGGCGATCGCACTTTTATCGATCGGGCGGGTCGATTGACCTTAAAAATCCGAAAACGCAAACACTCACTGTAATCCAACCGCTACCGCCCTTGGCTGCTATCGTGAGCGAAAAATGGGCTAAAAGCGACATACTAGAGACAGTTTAAAGTCTCAAAGCCTTGTGAATAGTAGGTTATTGGGGATGGGAGTAGAAGGACTTGAACCTTCGACCTTGAGATTAAGAGTCACCTGCTCTAACCAACTGAGCTATACTCCCGCATCTAAGCTATTTTAACACAACCGTTCTGAAAAATCAACTTTTTTTGTAAAAATTTGTGGCGATCGGTCTGACTCAACATTGAAATAGAGAAAATACCGCATACAATTTTTGTGTAATTCCTAGAAGATCATTTTGTAGTAAGGACTTCAGTCTTTTTTCGCCCGCAGTAATTGCAACTAATAAAGTCCTTATCGCTAATGCTTCACTCGATAATGAAGCAACATGAAACCGTTGCTGTAGATTTTGCGATCGGCAACTTCCAAATTGGTCGGCTCGATTGCACCGGAAAAAAGAGGAATTCCCGCTCCAATTACTACCGGATTCAACTTCACAATCATCTCGTCAATCTCAGAAAAAAGAGTTGCCGCTAAAGCCCCACCACCGCACAGCCAGATGTCTTTAGCTGTTTCTTTTTTCAATTCCCTAACAAATGCAACAGGATTGTCCGCAACAAGTTGAATATTCTCATCAGGACTGGCTTCCATAGTGCGCGAAAATACATACTGCTTCAAGCTGGGATAAGGATTAGTTACACCAACATTTAGCCCTACCTCATAGGTTTTCCGTCCCATCAAAACCGCATCAAACTGCTTGTTTTCTGCACGAATGCCTCGTGCTTCCTGAAAGTGAGCCGGAAAAGTTTCAGGAAAGGAATCGAACAAATCAGCGAAATGCTCTCCTTCCATGGGAAAACAATCAAATGAGCCATCTTCGCGAGCAATAAACCCGTCAACGGTGCAAGCAACGTAATATTTTAGTTTTCTCATGTTTCACCTTATTTTATTAAGTTGTTTGGTTACTGCTTGTTTCTGAATGTAACTAATATATCCAATCGCTCCCTTGGTTAGAGATTTGCGATCGACCTTTTTATTTGTTAGCGCACAGTTTCGCAGCAGCAGCCATTTTATCGCGCTGCGCCCGCATCCCTACAGACGATCAGAGCAAAGCGCGATCGGTACTCGGAAAGAGGATAAGCTGATGTCAACTAAACATGACTGCTTGAAATGGCTGACAAAGAAGAGACTGCTGTGATCAAAGTCACAGTTCCCAAGCGTTTGCACGAAAAACTGAGAAACATCTCCCAGCAGACAGGAGTTCCTATGTCCACTCTGCTAGTCATGGCGGCTATCAAGGAATACAACCTCGTGGAGGAAACTGAAACTAAGTAACTAATAGCATACTGTAAGTACCCTTGAAAGGTACTATATGGTACTATCCAGGAATAGTCAACCCTGGAGGTGTGCTTGTGAATAAAGAAGAACTCGAAGCCCTTGTCGATGAACTCGGCTTAGTGTCAGTCGTCAGCCTGCTGGCAAATATCTGCCACAACAAAGCCCGACAAACCTTGTGCCTGAAAGGACAAGGGGCTACTCCTTATACCGCTTGGAACAGCAATGGCTTCTTGCTGAAGCAGTTGATGACCAGACTGCGGCCAATCGGCAGCTACGATCGCGATTTAGACCTCAAGAACAACTGAGGTTCTGAGGTTCAACCCGTGCAAGTGCGTAAAGCATTGGTTTTGGTCGGTTAACAGCCGAGTATGTATGCTTTAACTGTTAGGGCACGGGTTGAAACTCTTCGATTTGGACTTGAACCTTGAATGGAGAGGACGGGACTCGAACCCGCATCAATCGACAGCAACTTTCAGGAAACGCGCTTCCTTACTGCCCGCAAGCAGACGGGAACTGCCCCCATCTCGGACTGTTAGTTCCTTTCAGTGCCTCCGCAACCCGCTGCCAGTTTGCGTTTTCAGGGAACGTCGCGAAGCAACTTTTTACCCTACTCAACAAACCCGATCGTCCTTTTGGGAGCCGCTTTTCCAAAGTTTTTACGGTGCCATTCCACTTAGGTGACCTCCCCATAATTTTGCTCGCTGTATGATAGTAAATCTCGTGAAAATAATTAACCATAATTCTCCCTTATTTATATATAAAATCATAAGAAATCCACCGAGGAGGTACTGCCCCTCCTATCCCCGCGTTATCAGCACGGTGTCTCGCTTTTCGACTTCCGGTGGTTAAAAGGAAGATGAAGGAATCGAACCCTTACAGTTACCTGTACCCCAGTTTTCAAGACTGGTTGCCAACCATTTAGCGGCATCTTCCAAGGGGTGTCTGACGGGGATTGAACCCGCTATTACTGGTTCCACAAACCAGCGCCGCGACCGCTTTGGCTTCAGACACCGCAGTGGAATCAAGGAGAATCGAACTCCTAACCTCTTGCGTGCAAAGCAAGCGCTCTACCAATTGAGCTATGACCCCGGGTAAAAGATTCACCTGTCGAGTAAATCTAAAATCTAAAATTGGTGTGGTGGATTGCGATCGGATTTGAACCGATATCTTTCTAACAGCCAGTTAGATGCTTTACCAATTAAGCTACGAACCCCAGACAGCAGGAGCGGTAGGACTCGAACCCACAACATTCGAGGTAGAAGCTCGACACTCTATCCACTTGAGTTACACTCCCGTATTTTTTGTTGATTTGTACGATTCCCTACGGGATAGCTGCGCTTCACGCACTTTGACGTGCAAGTTATCAGAGCATTGCGTTTTCTCAGTTACTAGAGGGACTGGGCCGATGAGTTATTACACACTCTTTAAAGGATGGCTACCTTTAAGCCAACCTGCCGGGTTCAATGCACTCCTCGTTCTCAAACGCCCGCTGAATTTGACAGCGTTACCTTTCCTCTCGTACTAAAGTATGTAGGCTCCAAAGATAGGGACACGCAAAGGGCGATCGCTCTTACTAGAAAAAATTATCCATTCAATGGAATCAACCTCCTTAAATTAAAGCAAAAACAACGAGAGTGGCAGGACTTGAACCCACAACATCCGCGTCCGAAGCGCGGCGCTCTATCCATTGAGCTACACTCCCATAAATTAGTAGTCCTGACAGGAGATTACCCCGCGTCTGCTTGTAAGGCAAACGCTCTACCATCGAAGCTCAGGACTACAAAAGCGGATGATGGGACTCGAACCCATGCGCTGAGAATGGCATACTCAGATGCTAGCCGCTACATGACATCCGCAAACCGATTTTAGATTGGAAATTTGAGATTTTGGATTGAAAAAACCTCTCGTTTAGCCAAGCGGATAACGAGGCTCGAACTCGTGCCTAGAGTTTGGAAGACTCGAATGCTACCGTTACACCATATCCGCAATTAGTTTAGCGATTGTATCTCTTTAACCTCAACATACAGCCTTTACAAAATTGTCAAGTAAGTTTGCGTTGGACTGATGGGTAAAGTTACTAATCGCTGATTTTTTAAATCTAATTCAATTCCCAGGGCTTCGAGAGGAATCACGCCTAATAAAGGATTCATACCTCCGGGCAATTCCAAACACTCAAACGTGCCTTCGCGTCCTACTAAAGAAATTTTAGCATCCTGAAAAATTCTGGCTTTACCAATGCCATTAGCAGTCTCTACATCCACTTCTTTGAGCAATTCTAAACCGAGTTGTGCAATGATACTTGCAGGCAAACACAATGTTGTTGCACCTGTATCAACTAGCACATTATTTAGAGTGACTGAACGGATTTGGTCGGAAGGCATAAATCCTCTGGCTGCGACATTTTGATCGGCGCGGTTAGTCACGGTGAGTGTGGTAATAATTTTTCCCATTGAGGTGTTGTCAGTTGCTAGCATAGTTTAACCTTGAACTACTCAACCTCAATTATGACAAGTTTTTGGAAAAATGAGTACGATCGTCCTTAGCTATTTGCTAAACTAGCGTTCGGAGATAAAACACATGAAACTTATACTTACAGCACCAAATCCCGAACTATTCGCGGCATTCCAAGAACATTTTTTCTACTTACCCAATCTCGAAATTACCAACAAATGTTTCGAGGATTTAACCGAGTATGACTGTTTGGTGAGTCCCGCTAATTCATTTGGCATGATGGATGGCGGTATCGACGCAGCTATCGTTAGTTTTTTCGGTCATTCTCTGATGGTTAGGGTTCAGCAGCATATCTTGGAAGACTATTTAGGCGAACAACCAGTTGGCACGTCATTCATCATCGAAACTCACCATCCCAAACATCCTTTTCTCGCTCATACTCCCACCATGCGCGTACCTATGTCTGTTGTGGGTACAGACGTTCCGTATGTGGCAATGTGGGCAATGCTATTAACAATTCGGCGCTACAATCGACACGCAGAACGTAAAATTGAGAGTGTCGTTTGTCCGGGTTTAGGAACGGGGATAGGCAGAGTTCCTTATCGCGAAGCCGCGCGGCAAATGGCGCTGGCTTACGACTATTTTGTTTATCCCACGCCGTATGTAAACTGTTTTGTTGCCGCAGAACGACAACTGCAAATTTGGGAAGGTGGCGATCGCAATTCTGGCTAAATAGCGATCGTATTTTCCCAAGCAGGTGACAGGAGTTGAACCTGCAAGAAAGCTTTACAAGAGCCTCATGTTGCCAATTACATCACACCTGCATTTTTGGTGGCGGGGGCAGGAGTTGAACCTGCTATTAAGAGGCTTATGAGACCTCCAAGCCTACCCAGGCTACTTCACCCGCAATGTCACCAAATACCCCTGACTGGCATCGAACCAGCACTGACTAGATCCTAAATCTAGCGCCTCTCCCAATTGGGCTACAGGGGCAAAACCGATTTGAGATTTGAGATTTGAGATTGAATAAAACCTCATACCCCTGACAGGCCTCGAACCTGCAAAAAACACTCGTTCTGAGCGAGTGATGTTTTCCAATTACATCACAGGGATAAAGTCGGGATGGTTGGATTTGAACCAACGACTCCATGCTCCCAAAGCATAGCTTCTGGCCGCTGAATTACATCCCGCTCATGCTCCTAGTGAGACTCGAACTCACACTCAAAATAAAACAGATTTTAAGTCTGCCGCGTCTGCCAATTCCGCCACAGGAGCAAGTAGAAACTTAGTTAAAAATTTGGTACTCCTGGTGAGATTTGAACTCACACAACACAATTTTTGAAATTGCGGCCTCTGCCAATTGGGCTACAGGAGTGTAATTTATCTGCTTTGGTAATAGCAGAACTGGGAAGGCAGGGATCGAACCTGCATTTTGCCGCTTTCAAAGAGCGGTGCCATACCGATTAGGCGACTTCCCAATTATTGGGTGCCGGGGTAGGCTTTGAACCTACAGAAACTCCTATTTCAGAGATAGGCGACTTTACCAATTTGTCTACCCGGCAATTAAAAAAATGGCTGCCCCAGTAGGACTCGAACCTACAACCTAGCGGTTAACAACCGCTTGCTCTACCATTGAGCTATAAGGCAATGCAATCCCCCAAGTCAGTATCGAACTGACGACCTCTTGTTCTTCAGACAAGCGCTCTACCAACTGAGCTATCGGGGGAAAACGGAGAAGGAGGGATTTGAACCCTCGACGGCTGTTAAACCGCTCTTTCTTAGCAGGAAAGCGCCTTAAGCCACTCGGCCACCTCTCCACAGCGAGAACGAAGGGATTTGAACCCTCAATCTTCAGTTTTATTCACTGAGATGTTATCCGGCTACACCACGCTCTCAAGATTGCAACTGCATATTAAATACAGTTACAAATGGGTCGGGCTGGAATTGAACCAGCAACGCTTTAAGCTACTGTTTTACAGACAGCTACCCACACCAATAGGAGGGCCGACCCAAGATAGAAATTTTGGTAGGTCGTCGAGGAATTGAACCTCGATCCATCCGCTTAAAAGGCGGCTGCAAAACCATTCTGCCAACGACCCACGAGAAGTGCTGACGGGAGTTGAACCCGCAAATCACTTGGGTGAAAACCAAGCGGCTTAAACCATTTGCCTACAGCACTATAAATTGGCACAGGAACTGAGATTTGAACTCAGAATTCTGGTTTTGGAGACCAGAGTGTTGCCAGTTACACCATCCCTGCTTTTGGTGGCAGCGGCGGGATTTGCACCCGCATTGACCAAGGTATGAACTTGGCGCTTTACTATTAAGCTACGCTGCAATGTCACTTTCGCTTCGTTCCTTTTCAAAGTTAAAAATTTCAATTAAAAGACTGTTAGTTTAATCTTTTAATTTCTAATTTTTAATTTCTGATAGGGAACAGAGGTTAGGGCGGGATTTGAACCCGCGAAAATCGGTTTTGCAGACCGACGCTTTGAGCCACTCAGCCACCTAACCTGGGAGTCCCGACGAGGTTTGCACTCGCAATCTTCACGCCAGAGGGGAAGACGGCTTGACTTTTGCCTACGGGACTTTGACCCGCCGAAAAACGGATACTTGCTTTCCGACAGGATGTGTGGATTTTAGACCAAAGTTCCAATTCCCAGATTCTTCTCCTGTGGAGTAAATCTAAAATCTAAAATCTAAAATCTAAAATCGACTGACGGGAGTAACGAGACTTGAACTCGCAACCTTTCGCTCGACAGGCGACTGCTCTGACCGATTGAGCTATACCCCCGCGAAAATGAACAATTTTCTGTCCTTGAATTACTCAAGTTGGGACAGGGTGGCGGTTGATTCCGCGTACTACAACCCGATCGGGCTATTGTTGCCGGAGTCTACACCGCCGATGTCCACAATTATGTGACATGATTAACTTCCTATTCAGTTTTCAAGGTTCATATTGCTTGAGGGGCAAGGCTTTGAAGCTCTTTCCCCTTCGCCATACATTTATACTACATTGCGTAATACAAGACTGTCAAGGGGGTAATACAACTTTTTTTTAAATTGGGTTTTTTAAAGGGGTGTTGATCGCTCCCCCCAACCCTCTACGTTCGCCAAAACCCTTATAAATAAAGAGATATTGCGGCTCAACTGATGTTGTAGCGTAAGGTAAATCTGATGCTGAAACTGTACTACACTCCAATTTCGCAGAATTCTCGCCGTCGCCCGAGGTGGCACTTCTGGAAAATGCGATAATCAGCTTTTAGATATCAAATACTACAAATCAAACCTTGTCGGAATTGCCCTTAACTCCCGTGCCCGCATCCCCAGAACCCGATCGCCCAAACGTCCATCACTGGCTACACTCGTTAGATACCTGTCCGAGTACCAACAGTTGGGCGATCGCCCGCGCGGCCGGGCTCCACCACGGAGATGCAGTATTTACGAAGCGACAAACCAGCGGGCGCGGCCAACACGGGCGCACCTGGCACGCCCCAAGCGGTGTCTTGACTGTTAGTTTTGTACTCGAAAACCTCAACCCTACTCTGTTGCCGGGACTCAGTTTAGCAGCGGGTTTAGCGGTGATTTACGCGATCGAAGATTTAGTTCCTGACTGTCGTGATATGCTGCGCCTGAAATGGCCAAACGATGTCTGGATCGATCGCCACAAATTAGCCGGAATTCTCTGCGAAGCCACTTCGGGCAATGCTTTGGGCACAACTCGCGCGGTTGTCGGAATTGGGCTCAACCGCTGCGTAGATTTCGCGGCTGCGGGATTGGATGAAAGGGATCTCGGCAATGCGGTAAGCTTGCATTCTATTGCTAGTACAGTACCAGATGAACTGTGTTTGCTCGATCGACTGCGGCACTATTTACTCGAACTAGCCGATATGTTTTCTACCACAGACAAGCCAGCCTCCAAGTCCGGTTTAGCGCTACTTTTGCCGGAATTGCGCCGCCGCGATGCGTTGATTGGCTGCCCGGTGGCGATCGAACTTTCCTCCGAAACCATCTGCGGAGAAGCCGCCGGCATTGATGGAAGCGGCCGCTTGCTAATATGCTTGGCGGGCGATCGAATACAAGCCTTTACCTCTGGGCGAGTTCGATTAATTTAAGAGGAAGAAGTCATTAGTCAGTAGTCATTAGTCAGTAGTCAACAGTCAACAATTCCCCATTCTCAATTACCAATTCCCAATTCCCAATTCCCCATTCCCTATTTCTAATTTATCACCTCAAATACTACCAATCTGCTCAGCCACAGCGGTTGATTGGCCTCCACACCTTCGGGACGACCCTTGGTAGAAGCAACTTGTATTCTGTTGCCATTTATCCCTTGTCTAACCAAAATATTTTTCACATTTGTCGCCCTTTCCAGTGCCAACTTTTGAGTTTCTACCGGAGTGCTTTTAAAATCGCTGTAGCCAACTACCCTTAAATTCTTCGTGCGATTTTTCTCCATATATTCCTTGACTTTGCTAAGCTTTTCTGCTACATCTTTCGCCTGCAAACTTGCCGAACCTGCACCGAAATATACGCGAACTGGCATTATTATCTTGGGTGGCGGTGGAGTTCCTATTATCACTGTATTTGTTACAGACTTCACCCCCGGAATTTTCTCAAAAGCTTGAGTTATTTTCTGAGCATCTGGTACTTTGCTTACGCTGCCTGCAACGGCGACTTTTCCCTCTGCATAGCGAGCGGAGATATTAATGCTTTCTACTTTATTCAAAAGAGCTGCTGTCCGCTTGACATCGGCTTCGACTAAAACCGGATCTGGCGGTACTTCAACGGCTATAATTTTATTTTCAATTCTTGATTGGGGAGCCGCTTGCTGAGCGATTTTTTCCGCTTTCGATCGCAGATTTTGATTCGGCACTCGTCCCGAAATCTCCAATACTCTATCTTTAACATCAGCCACGAGGCGATAAACTGATAAATCGGGAGCAGATTGTAATGCTAAATTTGTATCTGCTTCTAAGCTCGCTGCAACTCTGCTGCGGTATTGATGAATTCCCCAAGGTACGCCAATTAAACCTAACGCTGCCAAACCGATCATGGGTAAAATTGGACGTTTACGAGATTTAACTTTTACCTCTGTATCGATTAATTTTTGCAATTTTGAGTTTACTTCGGGTGGCACAGTCGCTGGATCGCCGTTGAATGACTGGATTCGATCCCCGTATTCTTGAACAATATTGTTGAATATCGATCGCATTTTATACTTAAACCACTGGCGGGTTTCTCCTTGCATAACTACGGCCAGATAACACGAACCCGCTACTTCCAATACTATCTTAGATGTCCCGTATTCTATAGCATCAATCTCTGCAATATTTCCCGACTGAGATATGCAATCGTTAACAAAAGCCCGAATAGCAGTCAGCATCCCTGCTACCATCTCTGATTCTAGCTGTTCGCGTTCAGACTTCTGCACTGCTGAAATTACTAAGCCCGATTGCGTTTGAATTAAAAAAACCGCTTTAACACTCAGTGGTGTTGTTTCTTTCATCAGCAATTCTGCTTCAGAAATGCCCTGTAATTTGGCTTTAATTTTGCGACTAATTCCCTCTGGACTTAAAGATGCTTCGAGTTTTTCATTAATCTCCCGCATCATCTCGGCAATGTATTTTAAAATCGTGCTGCCGATGATCGGATAAAGTGCATCCGACATTGCTTCTCGCTTGAGATGAATTTGCTGTTTGATAGCGGCGGCCATTTCCGGCGCGATCGCCATGGCAATTTCATCGGGCGATTCACTCATTCTGTGGCTGATTCCCACAGTCAGAGCCGGCGATATGGCTACTCCCATCGATTGTCGATTTTCTCGGGTTTTGGTATTAATTATTTCATCAATTATCGGAGCTATGGTTTCGACAAATGATTGTTTCGACTCATTAATGGTTTGGAGCATCATTTCGGGAAACATGATTTTAATTCGGGCGATTAATTCTTCCCGATCGCCTCCCCATTCAGCATCAGTAATTTTGCGATCGAGTTCCCCTACTTTATCGTTGAGTCTGTAATTATAACTTACAACTTCATCTAACAATGGTAAAATAGATTCGATGACCGACTTTTGTAGTTGGGCGTGATGGCTAACCATCAGCTCATCAATCAAAGGTTTCAGTAAATCGGTAAACAAGTCTGTGGATTCATAAATCCGGTGTTCGATCGCCACAATCTGTTGTTCGATCTTCCCGAGTCTTTGATCGATATTTTTATTCTGAATGATGGCATCGACAGCGGGGGCGATCGCAGATTCTATCTCTAGCTTTGCTTCCCCGATGTTTCGAGACAGCATTTCTACAATCACTGGCATTATTCTTGCCATCAACCCTTCTATCTCGGCTAAAACTTGCTGCTGAACTTCGACAATCTTAGTTTCATTATTTAATATTTGTGCTGCAATACCGCTGTTTTGAATAGCAGTGTTGACACCAGGTGCGATCGCCTCTCTCACCTCTAACTTTGTCTCCTCGATTTTCCGGTTCAGCGACTCAATCATTAACGGCATTAACCTTGCCATTATATCTTCCGGCTGAGTTTTTTGCTGTCGTTGAAGATTATTTAGTCTACTTTCTACGTCGCTCAATTTGCCTTGAACTTCTCTTTGAAGAATTGCTGATTCTATCAAAGGTTGGATCGTCGCTGCTACTTGTAATTTTGATTCATCGATTTTCTGATTCAGCAAATCAGTTATTGCCGGCATTAGCATCGCCATTATCTCTTCAGGCTTCTGAATTGGCGACTGTTGCGTAGCCAGTCGGCGTTCGATGATGCTCAATACTTTTTCTTCTATTTCTACCCAAGCTATTCTTACCTGTACTGAGGGAGCAACAGCTTCTACAATCTCTAATTTTAATTCACTAATTTTCCGGTTCAGCAAATCGCTAACTACTGGTACTAGCTGCTTGATTAAATCTTCCGGTTGCTGCTGGTAACGCTGCTGAATATTCGCTACTCTATCTTCAATTCTTACTACCTGTTCTTCAAGTCCGTTTTGATTGTGAATTACTTGATTGACTCTCGGTGCGATCGCCGAAGCTACCTCTAACTTAGACTCCTCTACCTTACGGTTTAGCAGATCGCCCACCACTGGCATCAGCCGTTGGATTAAGTGTTCTGTATTCGGCAGTGGCTGCTGGTTCAAGTTAGCAATTTGATTTTCCCAATCTGCTAATTTTGCCTCCAACTCGATCGGATTAATTTTATTATTGCTCGCGAGGTCGATCGCCTTTTTTAATTCCGACTTCAACTCCTCTAATTCTTCTCTGACTAACTCAGGAATTAACGGCCTCAGTAAAATCATCAACTCTTCGGGTTGAGACATCAGATTTTCAAAATTTTCTAACCTTTGTTCCACGCTCAAAACATTACTGTAAAATTCCGGTAAATCTCTTTCAAACAGTAGTTGTTGCAACTGTTTAAACTGCTCAACTGCTTGTTCTAATTCTTCCTCCGACTGCCGATTATTTTTTGCTACCTTCCCGGCTATAGATAAATCTGGTTCCTCATTATTGTTTTCTCGTCTTTGAGATGGGATCTCTTCATCGTTAGTTAATACTTCCGGTACAATACTCGGTGATTCGATCAGGAAAGACAATTGTTGGCGCCGATTTTCCTCATCCTCTAATCGCTGAACAGACTTTTCCGAAAGCGGTAATTTCAGCTCGCTTGGCTCTTTTTTGGATTTCTTTAATAACTGAAATTCAGTCAATATGGTTAGCAATTCCTGAAGTTGCTCTCCAGCTTTAGAACTTGCCAGAGTTGCATCAGAAACCTCTTTTTCTGACTGATATATTTTGCCGGAATTATCATTAAATGCTGCCATACTGCGCTACCAATAGTTGATTTTAATCGACCGAAGGAAATTACCAGCTTGCTTGCCGCCTCACCCCAGCGAAAATCAATAGGAATGACACAATTGTTCCAAGCGTCAGGCGTACTAAACCTATCGCCCTATTTTAACTGCTGTTCTGCGACTAGCCAACTGGGCGGCAAACTGCAATGCTGCCTTCATGCTGGAGGCATCTGCAATCCCTTGACCTACAATATCAAAAGCTGTGCCGTGATCCGGAGACGTGCGGACAAAAGGCAAGCCAATTGTAGTGTTGACTGCTTTATCGAAAGCCATCAATTTTACTGGAATCAACCCCTGGTCGTGGTACATTGCCAAGTAACCGTCGTGAGCTTCCTTGGCTAAACCGTACCAAACTTTAGCCGGTTTTACCCACAGGGTATCAGGGGGGACTGGCCCGTCTAACTGCACTTGAGGAAAACGATCGCGCTGCGTTTCCAACCAAGGTATCATCCAGTCTTGCTCTTCATTTCCCAGTTTGCCATTTTCGCCGCTGTGAGGATTTAAGCCAGAAATCGCAATTTTCGGTCTTTCCAGCCCAAAATCTTCCCGCAAACACTCTACCAGCAATTCTAGTTTTTCGCTGAGTAATTCTGGACTCAACGCATCGGGGACTTGACGGAGGGAAATATGTGTGGTAGCCAGTAAAGTTACCAGCGTCCAACCACTGTGTGGAGATGTGGCGGCAAACAGCATTCCGAACCGCTGCGATTTCGCCCTTTCTGCGAGGAGTTCTGTTTGTCCGGGATAATTGTAACCGGCAGCCTGCCAGCAAGTTTTGGAAATCGGGCCTGTGACGATCGCGGAAAATTCGCCGGCGAGGGTAAGGGCGATCGCACTTTCCATATAAGCAAAGCTAGCCGCCCCGCTAGCTGCACTCCCGACACCGGGTACTATTTCGCCCCACTTGCTGTCTGGTTCGATATCAATAATATTTAATGTTTCGGGATTTACCGCTTCTGCTGCGGGATTGCTCGATCGCAACTTATCGTAAGTTTGCTGCAAAACTCTCTTAGATCCGAAAACCGTCACCATCAAAGCAGCAGCGGGATCTGCCAATGCCTTGAGAATCACTTCCGGGCCAATTCCCGCCGGATCTCCCAGAGTTACAGCTAGTTTTGATTCCCGATCGAGACTCAAGGCAGTTTTCTCCAACAAAATACAGGAATTGCGGCACTGAAATTTTAGCATTCATGTACCGGGTTGCCCCAAATTATATTATCTTTATTTAATGCGATCGCCCAATTAGACTTATCAAATCATGAATCCTGAAATTTTCAATGCAGCCTTTTTGTCCTTTTCCCTAATTTTCGTGGGTATAGGTGGAGGCTTCCTCCTGCTCAAATTGCAAGGCGGCGAAGAATAAGTTTTTTTCAACCAATCCTTCAGAAGCCTTCTACCTTCTGCCTTCTAGAGTCTACTTGCTGCCGAAAGCAAGCCTTCTGGCGAATATCTCAAGCCTAAAATGAGAAAATTTCAGGTTTTTGTTAAGTTTTTTATATAAACTTAACAAAAACCTGATACCATCTTATTGAAAGTTTAAGATTCATAATTAATCCCTAGATGACTTTATTGATTTTAGGTGCCACCGGCACTCTCGGCCGCCAAATAGCCCGCCGCGCCCTAGACGAGGGCTACCAGGTGCGCTGTTTAGTCAGAAGTTACAGAAAAGCTGCATTTTTGAAAGAATGGGGCGCTGAACTCGTACCGGGAAACCTTTGCCAGCCAGACAGTCTGCCTCCGGCCCTAGAAGGCGTCAGTGCTATTATCGATGCAGCAACAGCCAGTGCAGCAGATTCTGTCAGCATCAAAAGAGTAGACTGGGACGGAAAAGTATCGCTGATCCAAGCAGCAGCAGCAGCAGGCATCAAGCGTTACATATTCTTTTCCTTTCTCGACGCCGAGAAATATCCCCAAGTCCCGTTGTTGGAAATCAAGCGTTGTACCGAACTGTTTTTAGCAGAATCCGGTTTAGACTACACAATCTTGAGACCTTGCGGCTTTTTGCAAGGACTGGTGAGCCTGTATGCAATGCCGATTTTGGACAATCAGGCAGTCTGGCTGCCCAACAAGCCATCCGCCCTTGCCTACATGAACACTCAGGACGTTGCTAAATTTGCCGTCCGGGCTCTTTCGGTTCCTGAAACCGAGAAAAAAAGCTTTCCGGTGGTGGGAAATCGCGCTTGGGATGCTGACGAAATCGTGCGGTTGTGCGAACGGCTGTCAGGGAAGCAAGCCAAAATTACGCGCACCCCAGACGCCTTGTTGAAGGCTACTCGTAAATTAGCTACCTTCTTTCAGTGGAGTTGGAACGTAGCTGACAGATTGGCTTTTTCAGAAGTTTTGGCAGCCGGAAAACCCTTGAAAGCTCCGATGGATGATGTTTACAGTGTCTTCGGAATCGACCCCAAAGAAACTACTACTTTGGAGTCTTATCTCGAAGAATACTTTAATCTGATTATGAAGAAGCTCAAGGAAATAGAGTACGAGCAGCTTAAGACTAAAAAACGGAGTAAACAAAAAATGCCCTTTACATTTTAAAGTGCCGAAAGCAGGGATTATATACAACGACGTTAAACCTGTGGCTTGTCGCATCGCCGCAGAGTTGGAAGACAAGCTGACTGCCCGCGGCTGGGAGGTTTGCTCGGTTTCTGGTTCCGGAGGAATTCTGGGCTATTCTAGCCCCGATCGCCCCCTGTGCCACACTCAGATCGAACAACTCGTCCCCCCCGGTTTTGACAGCGACATGGAGTTTGCAGTGGTTTTGGGCGGCGACGGTACGGTGCTGTCGGCATTTCGCCAAGTCGCTCCGATTGGAGTGCCGCTGCTGACTGTCAATACGGGTCACATGGGCTTTTTAACAGAAACTTACCTGAACTTGCTGCCGCAAGCTTTGGAAAAGGTAATCGCTGGAGAATACGAAATAGAAGAAAGATCAATGCTAGCGGTGCGGTTGTTTCGAGAAAACGACTGCCTCTGGGAAGCCCTTTGTCTCAATGAAATGGTGCTGCACCGGGAACCGCTGACTTGTATGTGTCATTTTGAAGTGGCGATCGGCCAGCACGCCTCTATTGACATTGCCGCAGATGGAGTCATCATCGCGACTCCCACAGGTTCGACAGCTTACGCCCTTTCTGCCGGTGGCCCTGTCATCATTCCCGGAGTGCCGGTGCTGCAGTTGCTGCCTATTTGCCCGCATTCAATGGCTTCGCGGGCTTTGGTGTTTTCCAACACTGAGCCGATCAAGATTTTGCCGGCGAGTCCAAACCGCCTGGTAATGGTGGTAGACGGGAACGGCGGATGTTATGTTCTGCCGGAGGATTGGGTGCAAGTCGAGCGAGCTCAGTACCCAGCCCGCTTTATTCGGGTGCAATCTTTTGAGTTTTTCCACATTTTGCGGGAAAAATTGGGCTGGGGCTTGCCTCACATTGCTAAACCGAGTTCGGTTGAGTTGCCTTGATATTTGTTGGTAATGAGCGGAGGGCTAAAGTCCCGTCCTTTTAGGGCGGCTTTTTCTTTGTTTTTGGGCAGGATAAAGTTTGATCGGAATCTCGTAAGGAATCCTTAATTCTCGATCGAGATTCCGAACCATCTCCAAACTCAGGCAGCGTTTATGATAGATGTATTCTCGTACTTCTGGGAGTTTAAACCATGTCTCTCGCTGAGTTAATTCCTTTGGTGAACAATCTGAGCCAGTCAGACAAATTATCACTCTTCAAACTCCTAGCAGTGCAAATCCCAGACGCTGAATTACAAGTCATCTTTTCTGCATCAGAGTATCCAGTTTGGTCGCCCTACGATGCAACGGAAGCTGCAAACATTATGATGCAGATGATTCAGGACGATCGAGAGGCATCTACTCATGCCTAGTTAGATCGAGTTTCCCTTTTCTGACGATGAAGCATTACCCACGATTCCCATCACTCTGATTCATGCAGGCTTTTCTGTCTCGGCGAATGCACTGCTAGATACTGGGTCTGCGGTCAATCTATTACCTTATGACATTGGTCTGCAATTGGGTGCAATTTGGGAGGAACAAACTGTCCGCTTGCCATTGGCTGGAAATCTGGCAACGGTTGAGGCGCGGGGTGTATTTGTAGATGTTCAAATTGGGAATCTGGAACCCGTTCGCCTAGCATTTGCTTGGGCACAAGCCTCTCAGGTTCCATTAATTCTCGGGCAAACCAACTTCTTTCGAGAATTTGATGTTTGTTTTGTGCGATCGCGAGGCACGATCGAAATTATTCGCTTCTAATAAGCATCGATGCAGAACTCGGAGTTTTATTTAGCTTAACTCTCGATCGAGCTTCCGAACCATCTCCAAAGTCAGGCTGCGTTTACGAGATAACGCTCCCAATCAGTGATTGTTTTTATAGAATTCGATGAGAATATTGGTGTCACACAAAATCATTGGTTTTATTTGCCCCAGGCGTCTTTGCGAATGTCGTCTAGAGTGATATTTTTTTCTTCCCAGATTCCAGCTAGCTCAAAAAAGGATTGTTCTTGATTGGAGTCATCTTTTTTTTGTTCTATCGTTTGAGTTTGGCTGGCTTGAAATTCTAGAAATTCGATAAATTCAATAACTTTATTGCGTTGTTCGGGGGAAAAATGTTTGATTTTTTGGATTGCCATTTCTAGGGTTAACATGGGTTTCTCCTTAATTGTTTTTGGTACTATTTTAACGATTTACACAAACATCTTTTTTTGGGATCTACTAGCTTGTTGCATGGGTGCGCGATCGAAGCGTATCTATTGATTCTACCAATTTTCTGTAGGTCAAGCTCTCGATCGAGCTTCCGAATCATCTCCAAAGTCAGGCAGCGTTTGCGAGATAACGGCTAAGATAAGCGGTGGCAGATAATCTCGGCATCCCCACTAGAATCTCTTGCCCGTCCGCTTTATCGACTTGTTAGACCACGTATGAAGATCGCCACTAATTTGGCGATCGCCTGCTTTGAGGGTTGTTTTATTGTTCCTCTTCAAATGCGCCAAGAGCATCATCGAACTTGTTGATAAGGTCGAGTAATTGCAACACGACGCGATCGAAGATTTTTTTGCGCTCTAATAGTTTGGGTTTTTCGTTACAGGCATTCAGAACTGTCTCGCGTAATGGTTCCTTGCCTGAGAATTTGTAGTCGGCGATCATTTGGTGGACGGCTTCGAGCTTCAGATTCTCCTTGAGACAGAGTTGGCGCACGGCGACCGTGCGTTCCTGATTCCAGAAGCTCTGAAATGCGGTTTCGATCGCATCTTCTGGCTTAATTGTGGGCATCTGCTCATCAATGAACTTTTCAATGAGATCGCGTTTACTGCGTAACTGGACTTCTTGCCCAACGAGGTCGAGGATAGATTCTTTTTTCTTCTGATAGTCTTCCTCGCTAGTTTTGATGTTTCGTCGGAGTTCTGCTAGGAGTTTGAGAATGTAGGAGACATTGATTTCATCGCGTTGAATCAATTCCAATTCAAAATCAACTTCTTCAATGAGAGACTTATCTTCTTCGTCATTGCGCGATCGCGTTCTGTCGTAAATGTCGAGGTACTTGCTCTTATAATCTTCAAAGGTCTGTTCGTCCATGTTCAGGTCAGTAAAATTAAACTCGGTGAAGGATTTAGTGACGTTTAATAGACGGATGAGATTACGAAAGGCTTTGACAAATTCCACTTGATCGTCTTCGCTGATCAGTTTATTGACATCGTTGGGGATAGTGGCGATCGCCGTCAATTCCTGCACGCCTTGATTAAATGCTTCAATGTAATGTTCGTAGGGTTCGATAAAGATTTCTTCATTGGCGTTGGCATCGGAGAAGAGGGCGACGGCTTGGTCGGTGTTCTCTTTGAGGTTACGGAAGCAGACAATATTGCCTTGGGATTTGAGTTCGCCCAAAATGCGGTTGGTGCGGGAATAGGCTTGAATGAGTCCGTGATACTGGAGGTTTTTATCAACGTAGAGGGTATTGAGCTTTTTGACATCGAAGCCCGTGAGGAACATATTGACGACTAACAAAATATCGGCCCGATCGCGATCCTGAGCGTTTTCCCGATCGCGGTCTTTCATCCGTTTGGAGATGTCTTTGTAGTAGGTGTAGAAAGCTTTGCTGTCTCTGACCGAATGCTGGGTTTGATAGAGGACGTTGTAATCGTTGATAAATTCGGCGAGTTTGTCGCGGCTGTGGGGACTGTTGCTGGTTTTTAAATCAAAATCGGGTTCGCCGATTAAGCCATTTGCCTCTTCGTCGTCTTCGTTAATGCTGGGGGTGAAAATCGTCACGACTCGCAAGTCATGTAAACCCTGTTTTTGCTTATTTTTAAAAGTTTCGTAATAGGTCAGTAAGCTATCAATATTACTGACGCAGAGTATGGCGGAGAATTTTTTATTGTGGGTTTTGCGATCGTGGTTGGCGATTATCCAATCAACGACACCTGCGATTCTCTTGGGGTCTTCAAAAAAGGTTTTATCGGATAGGGGTTGTAATTCTAAACTGCCATCTTTGCGGCGAATTCTCCCCCAATATTCAACGGAGAATTTAAGGACGTTTTCGTCGGCGATCGCATTAGTGATCACATATCTATGCAGGCATTCTTGGAATAGGTCTTTGGTGGTGCGTTTGCCATAGGCGTTACTAGCGGCGTTGTCGGCGAAGATGGGTGTGCCAGTAAAGCCAAACATTTGGGCGTTGGGGAAGAATTTGACGATATTTTTGTGGGTTTCGCCAAATTGGGAACGATGGCATTCGTCGAAGATGAAGACGATACGCTGATTCCGCAGGGGTTCCATGACAGATTCATGGCGAGGGTTTCTGATGGCGTTATTGAGTTTTTGGATGGTGGTGACAATGAGATTGCTGTCGCCTGTCATCTGATTGACAAGTTCTTTGGTGTTGTCGGTTGTATCTACGCAGTCGGGGCTAAAGTAGTTGAATTCCCTGCTGGTTTGGTAGTCGAGGTCAGCGCGATCGACCACAAACAGCACTTTATGGACCTTGGGGAGTGCGGTGAGGATTTGGGCGGCTTTGAAGCTGGTGAGGGTTTTGCCTGATCCTGTGGTGTGCCAGATGTAGCCGTTTTTGTCGGTGTCCTTGACGCGCTCAATGATGGCTTCGACGGCGTAGTATTGGTAGGGACGTAGCACCATTAGCACTTTGTCGGATTTGTGCAGGACGATGTATTTGCAGATCATTTTGGAGAGGTGGCATTTCTCCAGAAAGGCCTTGGCGAAGTCGTCGAGTTGGGTGATTAGGTTATTTTCTGCATCTGCCCAGTAGAAGGTTTGTTTGTATTCTTGTTTGCGGTTGTTGGCGTAGTAGCGAGTATTCACGCCGTTGGAGATGACAAAAATTTGCACATATTGAAATAGCCCAAAGTCTGCACCGTAGGAGTGGCGTTGGTAGCGGTTGATTTGGTTGAATGCTTCTTTTAGTTCGAGTCCTCGGCGTTTGAGTTCGATTTGGACGAGGGGGAGTCCGTTGATTAATAAAGTTACGTCGTAGCGGTTTTTGTATTTGCCTTGTTGGGCGATCTGGTGGGTGACTTGGTATTGGTTTTGACACCAGTGTTCGGTGTTTAAAAATTCTAAATAAAGGGGTGTACCATCATCGCGGATGAGTTCCATTTTGTCGCGGAGGCGTTCGGCGCGATCGAAGACGTTGCCTTTGTCGAGGTGGTTGAGGACTCGTTTAAATTCTTCGGGGCTGAGTTGGGTATTGTTATGTTTTTCGAGTTGGGTTTTGAGGTTGGCGGTGAAGTCGGCGGCGTTGCGGAGGGTGACGGGTTCGTAGCCGAGTCCCGTCAGGCGATCGATCAAGTTTTGTTCTAGTTCTTGTTCTGATTGAGTCATTGTTTAGGGAATGGGGAATGGGGAATGGGGAATGGGGAATGGGTAATGGATAGTAGGTAATACCAATTTAATGTGAAGTTGCACATATCTCGATCCCCCTAAATCCCCCTTAAGAAGGGGGACTTTGAGCGGAATCTTGTCCCCCTCTTATTAAGGGGGGCGCCAGGGTGATCGGATTCTACGGGGCATCATAAAAAATTGGTATAATGGGTAATGGAGTTTATTTCTATTCCCTATTTTAGTCTCACACAAACATTTTTGGCAGCAAGCCTTTTTAAAGGTGTTCGATTAAATTGATTTCTTGCCCAATCGTAAAAATTGACAGAAATTTCATACCAATTTAATGTGAAGTTACACATATCTCGATCCCCCTAAATCCCCCTTAATAAGGGGGACTTTGAGAAGAATCTTGTCCCCCCCTTATTAAGGGGGGCGCCAGGGTGATCGGATTCTATGCAACCTCATAAAAAATTGGTATCACGCACTCAGTACGGGACTTCTCAGAGATGGCAAGGAGTGGATTGTGCAGGGTGCTACACTAGGGAATATGGCGTTTGGGAGAGGTGTTTTATGGTGCAAGCGCAGTTTAATTTAGATGAGTCGTTGTGGGCATTTGTGCAAAAATCGCGGCAGTATGGTTTTCAGAATCAGGATGAATTGATTCGGGTGGCGCTGGGGAAGTTGCAGCAGGAGTTAGATTCGTTGGAGATGTCGGCGGATTTATATACGGAGGTTTATGCGGAGGATACGGATTTGCAGGCTTTGACGGATAGCGCGCTGGCGGGTTGGCCAGAATGAATAGTTTGCGGCGCGGGCAGATTATTGATGTTGATTTGGAAGCGACGAGAGGTTCTGAAACGGGGAAGGTTCGGCCTTGTATCATTGTGACGAATGATGTTTACAATGCGCGTGTGCCTGTGATTCAGGTTGTGCCGATTACGGAATGGAATGAGAAAAAGGCGCGCATCTCGACGAATATTGATTTAGATCCATCGGCGATGAATGGACTGGCGAAACGATCGATCGCGGATTGTTTACAGACTCGTCCGATCGACCATCGGCAACGGCTGGTAAGGGTACGTGGAGAGTTGAGTGGGGAGGATTTGGCTAGGGTTGATGGGGCGATTAAGCAAGTATTTGGCTTTAGTTAACGATAAACAGCAGCAATTACAGCCACTACACAAACATTTTTTGCAGCAAGCCTTTTTTGTATTGTTCGGTTAATGCGATTTGTTGGGCAATGGCTTGGATCTTTTGGTCGATCGCTGTCACAAAATCCACTATTTTTTCTTGTTCCTCTGAAATGGGATAAGGCAGAGGTAAAGCCATAAAATCGGATGTTGTTATATTCATTCGATCATATCTTGCTCCGTAATTCGCAACACTGCACATATATTTGTGCCAAACCGATGTTTTAAATAACTGTTCATAAAAAGCATCTTCTTTAGTTTTGAAGCGAAAAACTGTATAGAGTGGAGACATTACACCCAAGCCAATTTTGTTTTTATGAATTGGTCCAACTGGTGCGCTTGTAGAAATTCTTGGGTTGTAGACATAATCACCTTTTTCTATGATGTAATAGCCTGCCAAGTTGTCAGCATTGGCGATATCTTTGTCAAAATAGTCTTGTTGATCTATAACACCTTGCACAGCAGAGTTTGTTAAAACTCTAGTGATTGATTCGTCAAGATTTTTTTTGACTTGCCTACTTGCGATTTCCCCAAGCTTCTTTTTTTGCCAATCAGGAAAAGGCTTCCCATCATCGCCCTTAAACCGAATTTGTTGAGAAAAGAGTTTCTGCATTACGCCCCGTTTATAGGTTTGCAGGAGTTCGTGCTTGCGGCGCAGTTGGGTGAGGCGGGTGTCGATCGCCCCCAGAAAACTCGCAATCTTTTCCTGTTCTTTTACAGATGGAATCGAGATATTCAGCTTCCCTTGCTCCGTTATTCCAATATAAGGTCGTGTTCCGCCAGCCGCCAGAACTTTTAACATCTTTTGAAAGTTATAAGATGTGAAAAAAGATACCAAATACAGATTAGATAATAATTGGGGATTTTTAACACGATAGTAAGTAACTTGAGGAGTAAGCATTATGAAAGGAAATGGAGTTTTGCCAACAATCGCCACCTCTCCAACTGTTCCCTTATGCGTTAATAGTACATCGCCTTCTTTAGAAAATCCTTTTTGCAAACTTTTTGCTAAATTTTCTGATATATAGTGACATTTACTATAGTTAATGACTCCATTTTGAATATCATTAGACATTACAAAAGGAATTCCACTTTTTACATAATCAAAAGATGTGGGGTGTAGATTTCCATGATTACCGTCAAGAGGCTTATAGATAAGGTTTTCTGTGACTAATTCTGAGACTGATTTTATCAACCAAGACCCACTAAAATCAGGAAACCGCAACACAGGCACATTTTTCTTTAACTTCTTATTCATAACGGCACCTCAATCCCCAACTCATCACAAAACCCCCGAATCACCCGATCGTTCCTCTCCATATCTTTATACATCTGCCTCAACTCCTGCGCGATCGAGAAAATCCGTAATTTCCTGATAAAAAGCCTGTCCCTTTCCCCTGCTACTGCTTGCCGTCACCAACAACCTTAAAACCTCCACCAGTGACGCGATCGCCGCATCAAAAACCAAGTCATAAAGCTGACTTAAATCGTCTTGGTTTTGTTGTCCATAGGCTAAAGCATTAATATAATTATTGCGAACTTGGTTATTAATCACCACAATCGGATAGCCCGATCGAATTAACAGTAAATTCATTAATAATCGAGCCGATCGACCATTCCCATCCCGAAAAGGATGAATCGAAACAAACCGATAATGGGCGATACTTGCATATTCAACCGGATGGAGACTTAAAGCCGGTTCCGAATTGAGCCAACTCACAAAATCTCCCATTAATTGAGACAGTAAATAGTGAGGAGGATAACGATAATTTGTCCCTGCTGCCATCACATCAAGAGTCCGATAACTCCCCGCCTCCTCTGGGTTGATTTTGCGGAGAATTAGATTGTGAATTTGCTTAATTTCCCATTCGTTAATTTTGGTGTCTTTTTGGGCTAAATGTTCGATATAATCGATCGCCTCCTTGTGCCCGATCGCCTCTAAATGTTCGTCTAGGGTTTTGCCCCCCACCGTAATCCCCTTGGTTAACACTAATTCTGTCTCGCTTTGAGTTAAAGTATTCCCCTCAATGGCATTTGAGTTATAAGTAAAGCGAACATCATAGAGCTTTTTGAGTTCGGCAACGATCGCAGGTTCAAAAGGTCTAAACTCATCCAGCCAAGCTTTGAGTTTATCGATCCGTTCTAATTTAAGCCGATAATTCATGGTTAAATAATCCTCGATCGCAGCACTTAATGAAAAATTGGCTTGTTGACTTAAACCAATGAGCCGCCGCATAAAATTCTCATACAGATGAGAAGAAGAAAGCAATAACTGAGTATCCATATTCCCCATACCCTAAAACGGCACCTCAATCCCCAATTCCTCACAAAATCCCCGAATGATGCGATCGTTCTCCTCCATTGCCCGATCCATAGATTGTAATTGTAAAGCGATCGCCCCCAAATCAATCTCCTCCTCCTCCTCAAACGTATCCACATAACGGGGAATATTCAAATTAAAATCATTCTCCGCAACCTCCGATAGCGGTGCACAATAACTATATTTGTTTTCTTGTAACCGTCCTCGATAGGTCTCAACAATCTTCTCTACATCCTCATCCCGCAAAAAATTTTGATTCTTTGCCTTCTCAAAATTCGCACTCGCATCAATAAACAAAATATCATTCGGATGCTCGCGACACTTCTTAAACACCAACACGCAAGTTGGAATGCTCGTTCCATAAAAAATATTCGCCGGCAACCCAATTACCGCATCCAACCAATTGCGCTCATCGATCAAATACTTGCGGATCTGCCCCTCCGCCGCACCGCGAAACAAAACCCCGTGGGGCAGTACCACCGCCATTGTCCCATTATCATCCAAGTGATGCAGCATATGCTGCACAAACGCAAAATCTGCCTTAGAACTCGGCGCTAACCGCCCATACTGACTAAAGCGATCGTCTGACTCAAACAGCTTATTCGCACTCCAATGTGCCGAAAACGGCGGATTTGCTACCACCGACTCAAACCGCATCCCCTCATGCTGCGGATGCTCCAGCGTATCCTCTTGCCGCAAATCAAAATTCCGATAATGCACCCCGTGCAAAATCATATTCATCCGCGCCAAGTTATAGGTGGTGCGGTTCATCTCCTGCCCGTAAAAATCCCCGACAGACTCCACCTCTCGCGCCACCCGCAACAACAACGAACCCGATCCACAAGTCGGATCGTAAACAGACTTCAGCCGCCGCTTCCCCGTCGTCACAATTTTCGCCAACACCTTAGAAACCTGCTGCGGCGTATAAAACTCCCCCGCCTTCTTCCCCGCCCCACTCGCAAACTGCCCAATCAAATACTCATAGGCATCGCCCAGCACATCGCTCTCGCTGTCCTGCAACCGAAAATCAATCTTATTCAAATGCACCAAAATCTTCGCAATCAGTGCATTCTTCGCCTTCGGAGTTCGCCCCAACTTTGTCGAAGTCAGATCCAAATCCTCAAACAAATGGTCAAAATCCTCCTCACTCTCCTTCCCCATCGTCGATCGCTCGATGCTATTGAGCACCTGAGTCAAATCGTCCAAAATAAAAATGGAACTCGCTTCCAACTCCTCATCACTAATCTCTTCCTCCTCCGCCTTATTCCCCAATGCCCGCTTTGCCAAAGCACCAAACAACTCCGACGGCTTCAGAAAATACCCCAACCGTGCGATCGACTCCTCTTTGATTGCCTCTAAATATTCCTGCCCTTCTGCTGAAGATTCATCAAGCTCTAGAAAATCAATCTTATCCTCAGCCAAGATTTCATTAGCGTAAAGATACTGACGCTCCGACAGATACTTATAGAAAATAAACCCTAAGGAATGAAAAATAAATAAGTTGATTAGTTATCGGTTATAATGAAAAAAGTGTGAGATTACAATTTTTACCAAAACA
>NZ_JAUPTE010000147.1:0-4820 GCF_036701705.1 Microcoleus sp. w1-18aA5
TATGGCTCAAGCCCAACGTCTGGCGGGATTTGGCCTTAAACTAATTAAGGAGTTGTTTAGAATGAAATAGCCCTGGTTTTCTAGGTAAACAATACTGACGATTTGAGCTTGGTTAATTAGCGGCACGCAGAGAATTGATTTGGGCTGATTTTTTTGGATGTACGAGTCCTTGGTAAATTTTCCCTCTCGAACAGCGTCATCCAGTACTACGCTTTCTTGAGTGCGGGCCACATAATTGACAATCGCTTTGGAAAGTTCTTGACAGCTTTCAACGGGGATTGACTGCAACAGGGTAACGCGAGCGTCATCAATTTTCCCTTCAGCTTCAATTAATAGCTTTTCGCAGCTTGACAAAATCAGATAACCTTTTTGTGCCCCCGCATTTTCCATCAAAATTTTCATCAAGCTAGACAGTAGCTTATCTAGCTGAATTTCGCCAGAAATTGCCTGAGACGCCTTCATTACTGTGGCAATATCTAAATTTGAGCCTGAGCCAGTTGTAGTAGTTTGGGTATCTTTAATAATTGATTGACTGGGCGTGAATAGGTGGGGATAGCGCTTTTCTAAATCTTTGACCTTTGCCGCCGCACCCCAGAGTTGATAGCAGTAACGTGATTCTTGCATATAGGCTCTGGCTGTCAGTTCTTGGCCTTTGGATAAATAAAACTTGGCTGCTAGTTCGTAGGCGAGGGCAGATTCATGGATGTATTCGTTGTCTTTGGCAAGGGCAATTGCTTTGTCATAATAATCCATTGCTCGTGGATCTTTGCCACAAACCCGATAAAGTTCTGCCTCGACCAGATAAAACTTATGCAAATTATTTGCTGGTGCATGACGCGCCCATTTCCGCATCTTTCTCTGGTTGGCTTGCACTTTGCGGAGGTGGCGTTTTTGCTGGAAATAAGCAGTATTTTTTGCTATAGCAAGACGTACTAAAGAATCATAAAAATAGAAATAACTAATTACCAGAGACCCTGTAACACTCTCGATATATTGTTCTGCTGCTTTGGCAGCAATTACGGCTTTTTTTTCTTCGCCAAATAAGTAACAAAGTATCAATTTGTTTAAATAGTGATTGCAAATAGCATACCGATCGCTTCGCTTTATTAAGAGCGGCAGCATTACCTGTTCATCATAAAATTTTCCCTTTAGAGAAGTAGTATTTTCTGCTAGATCGCGCAAGTTCAGAACTGCTTGATGATATAGATTCTGCCCCTCAATGATTCTTTCTTGCCCCATTCGACGGATGAGATCAGTATAATTTGCTATCTTTGAATCCAGTTCCCTTAATTCTACGCCACTCAGAAAAGCATAGTGGCAGTGCATTTGAACTGAATAGGCAGCAAATTCCAAGTCTCCCGTTTCCATCCCAACTTGATAATTTTCAAGCTGTAATTTTAAAATTTTCTTGACCGGTTCTCTCCAATGCTTTATAAAATTATTAACTACAAACTCCGTCTTTGCTTTTGCTTCTATAATATTCAATTTGTACAGTAAATCAAGCGCCAGTTGACCAAATTGAAAGCCCTTTTCAATATTTCCAATGACGCCACAAAGCACTATCCCATAATTACTATAAGCAAAAGCCGATTCAGTAGAATTCCCCCCTTTCAAAGATAGGTTAACCATTTGGAAAACAATCAGGAGAAACAACATAGGTTTAGCGGAGTAAGCGGCAGGTGCAATTTTAGCCAAGATACGCATTGCAGCAATATGGTAAGGATCTGTCATAACTGGCAGCTTAACTAAGCTAGCAATCTCTTTGTTACCTATTCTCATCTGGGTTCGCATTAGCTGCCATACAATATGGAATGAGTTAGGTTGTTTTGGCAACTCCACCCCCAACATTTTCAGCACTTCCCTCGAAAGCAGGATCGCCTCATGCAAATTGCCCTGAACATTAGATGCCAGAATTTTTATCTCATACACTTTCACTTGATCTAGCACTGTTTTGGCTTGTGAGAGTAATGTTTGAGCAAATTTATTCATCAAAACAAAATCGGCAAGCAAATAGGCAACTTCGGCTGCTTCTTCATACAGTGAGAGGATGAGAGAATACTGCTGTTTCCAGCTATTGGCTGCTAACAGATCTATCCCTACTTGCAAATAATTCAACGCAGATTGATATGCAATGGATGCTTTTGCTTTCTGAGCAGCCATAAGATTTAACTGAGCTAGTTCATCTCTTTCTTCTTGAGAAGTCAGTAGGGGCAATCCTTCTGTGGTTGCCCCTACCCCTAAATTCAGTTGATTTACAATGTCAAATATTTTCTCTTCTCGCTTGTCGGCAGAAGTATTTTGCAGCAATAATTTTCCAATTTGCTGGTGAATATTTGCTTTGTCGGCTTCGGAAATTAGAGAATAAGCAGCTTGGTGTATTCTGTCGTGAACAAATTTGTACTCTAGGGACTGGGAATTGGATAATTTCCCATTCACAGCTAATACCAAATCGCCCATACTACCAAAATGAACAACAAAGTTTTCAGCAACCGCAGGTTGCAAATCATTAATTGTATCTGTAAGGCTTTTTTCACTGGTAATAGATAAGGTAGATAGGTCAAAGTGATTGCCGATACAGGCTGCTACCTGTAACCTCAGTTGCGTATTTTTTGGCAGCTTTTGAATTTTGGTTGCCATCAGTTCGACTACGTTATCAGTAAAATCCCTTGCTTGAATTTGAGCTACTACCCACTGCCACTCTAAGGTCTGAAAGTTAAACTCTAAGAGCCCTTCTGTATAAAGTGATTTCAAAAACTCATTCATAAAAAAGGGATTTCCTCCGGTTTTTAAATGCACTAACTCGGCAATAGAGTTGGCTTTTTCTTGAGAAGATTTGAGAGTTTCTGAAATAATTTGAGTGACTGTAGATAATGCCAAAGGCGAGAGGAAAATGCGATTAATAATTGCTCCGGTTTTGGCAATCTCATCTAGTGTTAACATTGACAAATGCCCGGAGTTTACCTCGTTATCCCGATACGCACCAATTAAAAACAGGCCGGGTGATGAAAAACTCATCAGTAATTTAATTAGTTTCAGAGAGGCGCCATCTGCCCCCTGTAAATCATCAATAAATATTGCTAAAGGATGTTCTGGTTTAGTAAAGACTTTGATGAAGTTCTGAAATACTAAATAAAAGCGATTCTGGGACTCATTGGAACCGAGTTCAGGCACGGCAGGCTGTTTGCCAATTATCAACTCTACTTCAGGAATTACCTCGAAAATCACTTGACCATTACTTCCCAAAGCAGATTGAAGTTTCTTCCGCCACTGGTTCAGTTGCGCTTCAGGTTCGCTTAAAAGTTGCTTCACTAATTCTCGAAAAGCCGTAATGATGGCGCTGTAGGGAATGTTGCGCTGGTACTGGTCAAATTTACCCGAAATAAAATAGCCGCGCTTTTGGGTGATGGGTTTGTAGAGTTCTTGCACTAATGCTGACTTCCCGATTCCCGAATAACCTGCCACCAGCATTAATTCGCTTTTATCCGCACTCGCACGCTCGAAGGCTCTGAGTAAAGTTTCAATTTCTCGCTCTCTGCCGTAAAGTTTCTGCGGCAGTTGAAATTTATCGGAAATATCCTGATTGGCTAATGGGAAAGGCTCGATGCTGCCGATGTGTTGCAATTGCTTCAAGCAAGCTTCTAAGTCCGCTTGAATTCCCCTGCCGCTTTGGTATCGCTCCTCCGCCGTTTTTGCTAAGAGTTTCATCACAATATCTGAGACGGCTTTAGGGATTTCTGAATTGACTTCGCAGGGGGGCACTGGCACCTTTGCAATATGGCAGTGAAGTAACTCTAAAGCGTCCGATGTCTCGAATGGCAGTTTTGCCGTCAGCAGTTCGTAAAAAGTGACGCCGAGCGAATAAAAATCAGTGCGATAGTCGAGAGCGCGATTCATCCTACCCGTTTGTTCAGGCGAAATATAGGCCAGCGTACCTTCCAGAACTCCAGGCGTTTTCAGTACCGGATTTTCGCGCGTTAGCTGCGTGGAAATACCAAAATCAATAATTTTTAACTGTTCTGTCTCCGGGTTGTAGACAATATTGGAAGGGTTGATATCTTTGTGAATGACGTTAGCCGCGTGAATCTGGCCTAAACTTTCAGCGGTTTTGATCGCAATTTGCAGAAACTCTTCTAGAGTAAACTTCCGCTGCTGCATCCAAATTGTCAAGGATTCGCCGCCAAAGTCCTCCACAAACATCACGAGGCTGTTTTGGTATTTTTGCAAGTCATAGACTCGCACGACTCCCGCCTCTTTCAACTCTTGGGTGATGCGGTATTCGGTGCGGTAGCGCACCAATTCTTGAGGTGTGGGGTAGCTTTCTTTGAGCAGTTTGAGGATAATCGGCTGGCGATCCGCTTCCCGAATCGCCCGGTAAACTAGAGAGTTGGCGCTTTCATAGAGAAGTTTCACAACGGTAACGCCTGGAATCGAGAGCATATTGATTTTTTTGCTAAAAATTAACGCGAAGTCAAAACGCACCAGCTTGATTTATAGAATAGCACGTTATAAAGGTAATTTTTTTTTGTAACAAATGTTGAGTTTTTGGGGTGACAGCCTGCAAATACTTTGTGCTAGCCCCGATTTCGCTCGCCTAATTTGTAGGGTGCACCAAGAGTCGATCGCACTTTTGCTGTGATTTTCAGGTATAGCAATTGCTTAATGTAAATTGTGTAGCCTGTCTTTGATTTTTGTGCGAGTCAACAATGCAGACTCACAGCGTTCCCAGTACATTTTAGCAACGCGATCGCCCGGATTCTGACGCCAACACTCTTCAAAAAGCCGCGCCGCTTCAAATAACTTCCCTCCCGAATAAAGTGCCC